>CAZACO010000235.1:0-1583 GCA_964483185.1 uncultured Desulfobacteraceae bacterium | reverse complement strand
ACCTCGTCAACCCGCCAGCGCTGAAAATAGATGGGCGGCTCGGTGGCTTCAATCAGATAATCAAAATCATTGACGTGAACAAATGTATCGCCCAGAGTCCGGGGGGCCTGATGATTGATCTCGCCGACTACCAAGGAGGCCTGTTCCATTGCCTGCCTGGCTACGTCTATTGCGGGCCCGAGGCTGCAATAGCCCGCCTCGTCAGGAGGTGTGATCTGGATAAAGGCTGCGTCGATCCCGATGGTTCCGGATTCAATGAGGTTCGGGATTCGGGAAAAGGGGGTCGGGATAAGATCCACACTGCCGGCAGTGATGGCCTCACTGGCAACCCACCCGGAAAAAAAGGTCTTGAGTCGAAATTTTTGCGCATCCTTTTCCGTAATAGACACGGCCTGTCCCAAGCTCACGAGTTGTATGAATTCTAGGTCCCGGAGATTTCCGGCATCAGAGGCCATCAGACTCTTGACCAAGGTGCGCGGCTCTGCAACGCCGGTTCCCAAGAAAATGCTCATTCCGGGCCGGATCTTTGAAAGGACCTTCTCGGGTTGAACAAGTTTGGATTCCCATCCTTTTTTTTCTGCTAAAGACATAGATACCCCTACGAAAAATACCTTCCATCTTGAATCCAGACACTCACTGAGAGCGGGCCGTCACCACCCTGTAACAGCGGCTGTAGTCCTTGATTCGGGCCTTTTGATCGTACCCTCCCCTCTGGTCCATGATAGCGAGTGCTCTCTCCGTTTGGTGGGGCGCCATTTCCAAAACGATCCATCCGCCAGGGTTCAGAAAATCGTGCGCCCCTTTGATTATCTTTTCTAAATAATACATTCCGTCCTCCCGGCCCTCTAACGCCCGCCGCGGTTCATAGTCGCATACCTCGGGGGGAAGGTCGTTGTATTCCTCGGAAGAAACATAGGGCGGGTTCGATACGATCATATCGAACCGCAAATCCTGTTCCAGAAGGGGTTCCCAGAGATCTCCCAGTCTGAAATCCAGGCTGTCCGACACGCCGTGTTTCAATGCATTCCGGCGGGCCAATCCCAGCGCTTCCTCGGATATGTCTGTGGCCCACACCAGGGCGCCGGGAATTTCCTTGGCCAGGACAATTGCAATAGCCCCACACCCGGTTCCAAGGTCGAGGATCTTGAGGCATTGATGTTCTGTCCGTTTAAATGTCTTTGCAAGGATGATGGCCTGTTCCACGACCATCTCGGTCTCGGGCCTGGGGATGAGGACATGGCGGTCCACGGCAAAGTCCAGGGACCAGAACTCCTGGGTCCCGGTGATGTACTGCAGCGGTTCGTGAACGAGTCGCCGTTTGATCAGAGAACGATAGCAGGAGAGTTCGTTTTCGGTCAGAGGCTGGTCGAAATTGAGATAGAGGCTCATCCGTTCCACGCCGAGCTGGTGGGCCAAAAGCACTTCTGCGTTAAGACGGGGGTTTTCGATCCCCTTGTTCTTCAGGTAGTCGGTCGAGACCTTGAGGAGATCTCTTATTTGCCACGTCTTTGGAGACATTTTCGAATTGAATATTGAATATTGATGGTCCCGTAAAAAGTATGTTTTCTCGCAAAGACGCCAAG
>CAZACO010000234.1:0-6666 GCA_964483185.1 uncultured Desulfobacteraceae bacterium | reverse complement strand
AGCGACAGAGAGCGTTTCCA
Source organism: uncultured Desulfobacteraceae bacterium (assembly GCA_964483185.1). Classification (GTDB taxonomy): domain Bacteria; phylum Desulfobacterota; class DSM-4660; order Desulfatiglandales; family Desulfatiglandaceae; genus CAZACO01. The sequence continues at coordinate 6,646 of CAZACO010000234.1, read as the reverse complement.
CAGTTCTTCCCACGGCAGGGTCATTATCACTCTCATTAGCACCATCGCTGATACTAACAAGGTCCGATTGGACGAAGTGAACGGCCGCGGACTCTCTAGAACCTGATGTTGATTCTTTCTTGGAGAGTAAGGACTTCCCTCCTGACAATCTCTTCGAAATTCTCGATTGGGCTTTCAGCTGTGAGCTTCGTGCCTTTGCCTTAGCAATCGCACTATCCCACTTGCCTAGTCCTCTCACAGAGTGCAGTGACTTTGTGAGCGTAAGTAGTCGTGCTGCAATATTGATACTACCGTTTCTGTCAGCGTTGGTTTTATGACCACAGGTTGGGCAGTGAAAGTAGTTCTGCTTGGTTCGCTTACCCTTGCTCCCACACTTCCAACACATGATAGAAATCCACATCTCAGGCACTGCCTTGAAACGCGCATCCTTTCCATCAACCTTCCAACCTAGCTGAGCCAGCCCGTGTTTCAGGCTGTTAGTTATCCTTGCGAAAGCCCATGAGTGTATCATTCCTCTGAACCTTCGCCCTTGATAGTTTCTTCTCTTCGCACGAATTCGTATATTTGTAAGGCGACCAATAGCTACATAGAATGTGTACTTCTTGGACAGTTCTGATATATAATCAAGCAGTTGTCGAACAAGAACACGGTCATATTCCCGAGCGATATTCTCTCTTTTTGAGCGTAAACGACGGAGTTGTTTTGTTATCTTATCAGAAGGTAATCCTCGATTATATCTGGAGTGCATCTCTCGCTGCAAGGCCGAAACAAGTTTATCGTAGTTCTTGATAGCCTTGACCTTCTCCTTCTGGACAAAGTACTTCGTTTCTCGTACTTTCTCAGGAGTAAAGAGGGTTGAACAAACAGCTTTCTCAATCCCAAGGTCGATCCCAAGAATGGCTACTGGAAGCTTATTCTCTTGACCTATTTCAATGTCGACACGAACGGCAAAAGTTACCCACCACTTCCGATTTCTGTCAGTGAAGATCTGTAGTGCCTTTACCTACCCTCGTTGAATCTGGTTGAGATGATAGGGAGCAATCTTTAGTGGAATGTTCAATCTATCATGTCGAGGTCTGCCTTCACTCACAGAGTCTAGAGAATCCAAAATATCCATCCACCAACGCGAAGTGGAAGTCTTCTTCTCTACAAGAATGAATCTCCGAGAGAACACCCATCTAGGTATCCTACGAGTACTATTGATAGTAATCGGACGTGAAACATTTCGTCCTTTCTTTGTACTCAGTTTAAGATAACTCTCATATAGTGCAACTGCTGTTTGTCGACATTCAATCATCTCATTGCGAGAGATTTGGGGAAATCGGACCTTGAAGTCATGTTGAACATTAGTTCTTTGACTAGTTCCTGATTTCACCCTGAGTGCGGTCATGGTCAACTGGTCCAACTTGCCGTCGCTAATTCTTTGTCTGTTCTTTCCCGTTAACAACTCGTCTTCATGCTGTTCGATCATTCCAAGATACGCATGAATTACTCTTGTGTCCCTTCCAACGGTCTGTCTAAGCCTTTGCCTAGACCTCTCGGTCATTGCACCCCACTTAATGGGAACCTTCACCGAGATTGTCACCCCTTTGGAACGAGCCATTTTCAATCGCCTACTTCCTTATTGAAGGCAAATCTATTTCTAAGTGCGTTGAGCCCACTCCTCTTTGTATTCAGAAGGAGTCTTTTGAACTCATACTAAGTCGTTCTACCATAAAATGGGGTCAAGGGATAACATTTAAGCCAGTCAGGCTGAACAGAACTGTAGACCCTTATTGGTGAAATGAAATGGTGGACAAAGCAAAGATCCAGGAGATCGTCAGAGAAACAATGGCAAACAACGCAGACATCCAAGGGATGATTGTCTGTGACTCGAAGGGTGACGTGATTTTTGGTCATACCCTCTCAGATGGCATCAACCACGATGATGTTTCCAAGCTTGTGGTGAAGATCTCAGCTAATTCCTCCTCACTTACAGCAGGTATTGATAAGGGGGGTCTCAAAGAAGTAAGCATTGCTGCAGATGATGGATATGTTGTCGTCCTCGGTGATGTAAAACTTGTTCTCGCTGGTATTGCTGGCAAAAGTGCACGGGAACAGATGGGTCTAATTCGAATGGCGCTAAAGCGCGCCCTCGTTTCAATGATTGCATAGACGAAATAGCTAGCAGCTAAAACCTTTTTTGTGCTTCAAAGACTATTTCGGATACCTGAGAGGTATACCTGGATATGCCGGAGGTATTACCCACGTCATACCAACCGTATAAAGCAGTGAATATCCTCTGGGTATGACAGACACGCCGTATGCCATTTAGCATAAAATACTAGGAAGGGAATGCATCTTGGTCCATATACAGAAGCTAGTTTGCAAGGGCTTCAAATCGTTCGGCCGAGACAGCGTTACAATTAGAATGAATCCCGGTTTCACTTGTATTGTTGGTCCCAACGGCTCAGGTAAATCAAATGTCATTGATGCAGTCCTTTTCGTTCTAGGTCAGCTCAGCGCAAAGACGCTTAGGGCAAACGTATTCTCAGACCTTTTGTATTCTCCTCCAAAACCAGATATGCCGCCAAAGGCTAGCGCAGCAGTAGTGGAATTGCATTTCAACAACAAGGATAGAAAATTGCAGGTCGATGCTGACAAGGTCGTCGTTGAGAGAGAACTGGATGACAGTGGAAAGTCGACATGTAGGGTCAATGGAAAGATAGTGACCCGTACAGCAGTACTTGAGCTGCTTGGTGGTATTGGTGTCGATCCTAACGGATACAACTTGGTGCTACAAGGCGAGATTGCTCAGATGGTCAAGGTCAGTCCAATTGACCGACGCAAGCTCATAGAAGAGATTGCAGGCATCTCGGCATATGATGAACAGAAAGAACGAGCACTCAAGAAACTGGCAGAAAGCGAAACCAATCTGGGAAAGGTAGAAACCCAACTCATAGAAAGAAGAAGGCAGCTTGAGAAACTCGAGCTGGAAAGGGAAGATGCTCTAAGATTCGTCAATGCCAAGGATGACATTCAGAAAATCAAGATTGATAGTGTTGCATGGACCATCACCAAGGGGCGCAGTAGAATCGTAACAATTAACGAGACACTTGCAGAACGAGCAGAAGAAGCAGAAAATCTTGTTAGAGAGTTAGAGGATGTCGAAAAGGCTCACGAAACTACTGAGGCGGATATCGAAAACATTGATGCTGAAATCGATAAGATAACAGGCGGCGATTCTGCTAGAATTTCAGAGGAGTTTGGAATTGCATCTGCAGCGGTTAGTCATATAGAATCAGACTATACACGATCTCAAGAAGAGCTCGACAAGTTCGTAGCTGAAAAGGAGGACCTAGAGGAGCAGTGTAGTCTCGTCAATGAACAGATTGCAAGTGCCACGACAAAGATCCAAGAAAAGGAAACTGAACGGACTCGTTTAGATACGGAAATTGAAGCTTGTACCAAGGACATCAAAAGGCTAGAAGACAGCTTTGAGAAAGAGCAATCCAATTACATGGAAACAGCTCAACGTCTTCAAGACCTTAACAATCAGATGCGAGCGCTTGATGAAGGGGTTTCTGAAGTTAGATCTGCAATCAAGTCAGACAGCAAAGAACTTGGTATGGCCTACGAAGAAGTGCAGGATGCTGAAGATAGCCTTTCAAAGACACAAGAAGAACTCGCTGAACTCCAGAGATTGCTCCCAGCAAAGCAGCAAGATCTGAAGGAAAAGGAAGAACTTGAAGAATCCAAAAAAGCTGAACTTGAAGAAACAGAGGCGCGCCAATCAAGAGTTGATGCTGAAGCAAGTGAAGCTGCAAGAATAGTCAGTGAAACAAGAGATGAACTGATTCGCATACAAGCTCGTCAAGATGCGTTGAAAGATGCAGAGGAGACCTTCCTCAAACGCAAAAGAGCGGTTTCACGGGTCTTGGAACTACGAGATTCTGGTGAAATTGAAGGGATACACGGACCAGTTGCTGAACTCGGTAAAATAGATCCTGAGTATTCAATCGCCATGGAAATTGCAGGCGGAAATAGGCTCTCACACATTGTTGTTGATAACGATGATGTCGCCACTGAATGTGTCAATATACTCAAGAGGGAGCGAGTGGGCCGAGCATCATTCATACCCTTGAACAAGATCAAGTCAAGAGCTCCTGGAAAACTACCATCAGATGGTAGAGTACTTGGTTTTGCTATTGATCTAGTCGAATTTGATGAGAAATTCAAACCTGCCTTCGAATATGTATTCCAGGATACTGTTGTCACAGAGGACTTTGAAACAGCGAAGAGAGTTGGATTCAGTCGCTATAGAGCAGTATCTCTTGAAGGTGATTTAGTAGATAAGTCTGGACTCGTGACAGGTGGGCATTTTCAGAAGAGTGGTCTTGGTCTATCGTTCCAGATGGAAGATAATAGTCCGGAGATTGCCAAACGCTTGCAAGGTCTTGAAGAAATACTTGCGGATGTAAGAGAGCAACAGAAAGAGATACGTCAGAGAGGAAAGACCCTCGAGAAAGCAATTGAAACTTTATCCAAAGAGAATTATCGTACTCATCTAGAAATTAACCAACTTGAGGAACGTCTTGAGGAGAGAGAAGCGAAAGCCAGGAATCTTACCGAAAAGATTGCCACAGCTAAACAGACCATCGAAGCACTGGAAGCGCAGATTAACAACCTCCGTGAAAGAGATGGTGAGCTAAGTGAGCATCGCGAAACTGTCAGGGCTCTCCGGGACGAAGCCAATGAAGCACTTGTAAAGTCTGATGCGAACAAAATCAACCAAGATATCAAAGATTTGAAAGAGGTACTTGAGCATCACAAGCGTGAACGAGAGGATTTGATGGGTAATCTAACAGGTGTGCAAGTAGCACTTGATGAGAGACTCACTCCCAAAGCAACTGAATTGGAGATGCGAATACAGACACTGGATACAGTTCTTCCGGGCCAGGAAGAAGAAGTTGCTAAGCTTCAGGCTGAGTTTAATGAGAAACAAGCTGAACTTGACAAACTTCGTGCAGCAAGAGCAAAGGTTGAGGATGCAGTCAAGGACAAGCGTGTCAACCAAATCAAACTCAAGGAAGACCTCAGAAACGCCCGATTCCGTCATGAGGAGATACGAGAGGCTCAAACTGCCAATGAGAAGTCAGTCTATAGGCTACAGACAGAGCAATCAAGGCTTGAAACCGATATGGTTGCATGGGTAGCAGAACTAGATTCCATGGCTGATACCGAAGCAGAGCTTGCGGACCGTGCAAGGAGAGAAGAGATCACTTATAGACAGATTGAACAGCTTGAAGAGAAAATCAAAGAACTTGAGCGTGAACAGGAAGCAATTGGTGCTGTGAATCTCAAATCGCTTGATGATTATGACATTGAGAAAGGAAAGTACGAAGAAATAGTCGAGAAGAAGACCAGACTAGAGAATGAACACAAAGAGATCATTGCCTTCATGGAGGAGCTTGAGAGAGAAAAGACCCGCAAGTTCCTTGTTGTATACAATGAAATAGCAGACAACTTCGCAACGGTATTTGCTAAACTCTCGCCAGGTGGCGAAGCGACCCTCATGCTTGAGAATCCTGAACATCCTCTGATGGGAGGCATAACGGTAAGATCCAAGCCTCGAGGAAAGGAACTTGTCACACTGGATGCCATGAGTGGCGGAGAGAAGACCATAACTGGATTGGCACTAATATTTGCCATACAGATGCACAACCCTGCAAGCTTCTATGTCTTTGATGAGATAGACGCAGCACTTGATGATGTGAATGCGCACAATGTTGCCAATCTCATATCAGAGATGTCTAAGAATTCACAATTCATCGTAGTATCACTACGAGAGCCAACATACCGAAGGGCAGACCTCCTCTTGGGAGTTTCCAGTCAGGATGGCATGTCAAAAATCCTTTCAGTAGACTTGGAGGAGGTTGCTGACTCGGCATGAGCGAAGAAGAACAATCTCCATTCTGGGCAACTCCGCCCTATATCCTCCTGACGGACGTACTTCAACTTGACAAGGTGGAACCTTGGAATGTTGATGTTGGCAAACTTGTTGGTGCATTCTTACGAGAGATGAAACGTATGGGTGACATCGACTTCAGAGTTTCTGGTAATGCCCTGTACTCGGCTTCTGTCATCTTCATGAAAAAGACACGGGAGCTTGTTGAACTCGGTATCCTTCCTCCAGAGGCTGTTGAGGACGATGATGACTTTGAGATCCCTATGATTCATCCTCCATTCAGACTTACTAATCGTAGAGTCACATTGCAAGAACTTCTTGTTGCAATGGACAGAGTCCTTAGTAAGGGTGTACGCAGTCGTGCAAGTCCTATAAAGCGACAGATGAGAACTCGTGTCGACCCTCTGAGCTTTACCATGGGGATTAACCGCGCAAATGTTGAGGAGAATATCTCAGAGGTCCTTGAAGACCTTCACAAGATGATGAAGATTGGCGAAATCGCGAAGTTCACGGATATTTTAATGAATCACACTAGGAAGGAAATTGTACGTGTGTTCTTTGCGCTTCTTCATCTCTATGCTCGTGTCTATGTTGATATTTGGGAAGATGAGGAGGGTATCCTCAGGGTAAGACTTTTGGAGCCTCCTGAGGATGGAGAGATGCAACCAGTTCCTACACAGACTGAATTGGAGTTGTAAT
>CAZACO010000233.1:0-6710 GCA_964483185.1 uncultured Desulfobacteraceae bacterium | reverse complement strand
GTTCGCGCTGCTGACCGATTTCGTCGATGCCGACCGGGAGCACGTCGAAGGTGACAAGGCGCTGCTGGCGCTGGCCGCCGACGGCATCGCGGAATTGAACGCCAAGTATGGCAATGGCGCGCACGGACGCTTCTTCCTGTTCCACCGGCCCAGGCTCTACAATCCTCGGGAAGGCTGCTGGATGGGCCGCGAGCGCAAGCGGGGCAAGATCGAGGATTTCAACGCCCTGCTCTGCGGTGACGACCGGGCCTGCTTCAGCCCGACGGTGGGCGACACCTCGCAGATCGCGTCGGTCCGCTACGTCATCACGCTGGACACTGACACCGACCTGCCCTGGGGTGCGGGATGGCGACTGGTGGGTGCCGCGGCCCACCCGTTGAATCGTCCGACGATGGACGCACGCCGCCGGCGCCTGGTCCGCGGCTACGCCATCCTTCAGCCGCGCGTCAGCATCTCGTGGCGCAGCGCCGCGCAAAGCCGCTATTCACGGCTGCTGGCCGGCGAGGTGGGCTTCGACCCCTACACCCGCCTGGTCTCGGACCTGTATCAGGACCTGTTCAAGGAAGCCTCCTTCATTGGCAAGGGCATCTACGACGTGAGCGCCTTCCGCCAGTTACTCGAAGGACGCTTTCCCGACAACACGGTGCTGAGTCACGACCTGATCGAGTCGTGCTACGCACGCTCGGGCCAGTGCAGCGATGTGGAGCTGATCGAGGACTTGCCCTCCGGATACCTGGCCGACGTCGGTCGCCGTCACCGATGGATGCGTGGCGACTGGCAGATCACTCCGTGGCTGGGCCTGCTGGTCCGGGACGCCCAAGGCCGACGGGTCCGTCCGTCGATCTCCGTCCTGGGCTGGTGGAAGGTCTTTGACAACCTGCGCAGGGCGCTGGTGGCGCCCGCGTATGCGGTGCTGTTGGCGCTGGGTTGGATGGTACTGCCGGCGCCTCTTTCGTGGACGCTGGCGGTGCTCGCGTTGTTGTTTGTTCCGGAACTGCTGCCGAGCATGGCCGAGTTGGTGCGCCGTCCGCCGGAACTGCCGCTGACAATGCACCTGTCCGCCATCGTCCGGTCGGCTGCGCGTCGGCTGGCCAGGACCGCGCTATGGCTGGCGTTTCTCCCGTTCGAGGCGGCCATCGCCCTGGATGCCGCCGTCCGCTCGCTGTGGAGGGTCTCCATCAGCCGGCGCCGCCTGCTCGAGTGGCGGACGGCGGCGGCGGTCGAGAACGGCATGGCGGCGAGCCCCGGGCACTTTCTTCGGCAGATGTGGGTGGTCCCGGGCCTGGCCGTGACGATCGCGGTCGCGCTGGCCGCCAGGGGCGCGCCCTGGGCCGCCGCGTCCGCGGGTCCGGTCCTGCTGATGTGGCTGGTGTCCCCGTTGGTGGCGTGCTGGATCAGTCAACCGTCGCGGTCCGGCGCGAAGCGGCTCTCCGGCGGAGACGTGCAGTTCCTGCGTCGGGTCGCCAGGCTCACCTGGCGGTACTTCGAGGTGTTTGTCGGGCCGCAGGAGAACTGGCTGCCCCCCGATAACGTCCAGGAACAGCCCGGCCATCGCGTGGCCCATCGGACCAGCCCGACGGACATGGGCCTGGCGTTGCTGTCTAATCTGACCGCGCATGACCTGGGGTACCTGAGTAGCGGGCAACTGCTCGACCGCACCGCCCGTGCGATCGATTCGATGGAGCAGATGGAGCGCCACCGGGGGCACTTCTTCAACTGGTACGACACCATCACCCACAAGGCCCTGCGGCCCCTTTACGTATCCACCGTCGATAGCGGCAACCTGGTCGGACTCGTCCGGGTGCTGCGCAGCGGGCTGTTGGAGCTTCCCGCGGGACCGTTGCTGCCGCCCGCCGCCCTGGACGGGCTGCGTGACACGTTTCAGGTGTTGGCCGAGCACGTCGGCCAGAGCGAGTTTCTGGAGTCGATCGACAGGCGCCTGCAAGCCACCCCCGATTCCCTTTCGGCCCGGGCCGCCTGGCTGACCGAGCTCGGTACCGCGGCCATGCGCCTCTGCAAATCGTTCGATCATCGGCAGCATCCCGAGGCCGCCTGGTGGGCGAACGCCTTCGAGCGGCAAGTGCGCTCGTCACTGGACGATCTTGTCGAGATGACGCCGTGGCTGGCGCCCGATGCGGTGCCCTTCGAGGGCCTGGCGCCGCACCTGGTGGCCGGGCTCGACCAGGCCAGCAGCCTGATTGAGCTCGGCGACCTGGCGCAAGCGGCGGCCGAAGCGCTGGCCGGGCCCCAGGCTGCCGGCGCCGGGACCCGCCTCGCCGAGGCCTTCCAACTGGGCGCAAAGCGCATCGCCGCACGCGTCCACCAGGTCAACGCCCTGGCCGAGCGATGCACGGACCTGGCGAAAGCGGAGTTCCCGTTCCTGTACGACCCGCGGCGCAAACTCATGTCCATCGGGTACTGGGTGACGGACCGCCGACTGGACAACAGCGTCTACGACCTGCTGGCCTCGGAAGCCCGGTTGGCCAGCTATGTCGCCATCGCTTCCGGCCAGCTCCCGTTCGACCACTGGTTCGCTCTCGGCCGGCGGCTGACGACAGCGCACGGCCGGCAGGTGCTGTTGAGCTGGAGCGGCTCGATGTTCGAATACCTCATGCCGGGCCTGGTGATGCCCAACTTCGAGGGAACGCTGCTGGCCCAGACCTGCGCCGGGGGCGTCGCCCGCCAGATCGAGTATGGCCGGCAGCGCGGGGTGCCCTGGGGGATCTCCGAGTCCTGTTACAACACCCGGGACGTTGAAGGCATCTACCAGTACCGGGCCTTCGGGGTCCCGGGACTCGGCCTGCAGCGCGGGCTGGCCGACGAGGTGGTGGTCGCGCCGTACGCTTCAGCCCTGGCCCTGTTGGTTGACCCGCAGCACGCAACCGCGAACCTGCGGCGCATGGCCGGGCGGGCCTGGTTGGGCTCCTATGGCTTCTACGAGGCCACCGACTTCACGACCGCCCGCCTCGAGGCGGGCGAGTCGGCAGCCGTGATCAAGGCGTTCTTTGCCCACCATCACGGGATGAGCCTGTTGGCGCTGGAGCAGGCCGTGCTCGGGCCGCTGATGCAGCGCCGGTTCCTGAGCAATCCCGATTTCCATGCGGCGGCGCTGCTGCTGCAGGAGCGGATCCCGAAGACGAACGTACTGATGTATCCGCATGCGCGCGAGGCTCAGTTCTCGCGCCGGGTACCGAGCCGGGCGGCGGAGCCGATCATGCGCTCGATAGCCAACCCGAACACGCCGATCCCGGAAGTGCATCTGCTCTCCAACGGCCGTTACCACGTGATGGTCTCGGCCGCCGGCGCCGGGTACAGCCGACACAACGACCTGGCGATAACCCGCTGGCGGGAGGACCCCACGTCCGAGGCCTACGGGGTCTTCTGTTTTATCAGCGACCCACTGACCCAACACGGCTGGTCCAATGCGTTCCAGCCGACGTTGCGCGCCGGTCGGAAGTATGAAGCGGTGTTCTCGCCGGGACGGGCGGAGTTTCGCCGTCAGGACGATCAGGTCGAGACCCACACCGAGATCGCAGTGGCGATCGAGGACGATCTCGAGATCCGCCGCATCCGGCTGACCAACCGGTCGGATCGCGCACGGTCGCTGCTGGTCACCGGCTACGCCGAGGTCGTGCTGGCACCGGGCTTGACGGACGAGTTGCACCGGGCGTTCAGCAACCTGTTCGTGCAGGCGGAGATCGCACCGGACCAGGGCGCCATCCTGATGACGCGCCGGGCGCGGTCGGGGGACGAACGCCCGCCGTGGATGTTCTGCATGATGCCCACGGCCGACGGAGAACCGGGCGCGTGCAGCTACGAAACGGATCGGACCCGTTTCATCGGGCGGGGCCGCAGCATGCATCAACCCGCCGCGCTGGACGAGAATGGCCCGCTGTCAGGAACGGCGGGGACCGTGCTGGATCCCTGTGTGGCCCTCCGGCGCACCGTGGAACTGGAGCCTGACGGCACCGCCCAACTCGACCTGATAGTCGGTGTCGCCTCGACGCGAGATGCAGCGATGGCCCTGATCGCCAAGTACCAGGATCACCGGATGGTCGACCGCGTGCTTGAGGCCGCGCCGACCCACAGCCGGTCCGTCCTCGGCCAACTGGGAACCAGCGAGGCGGCGGCCCAGCGTTACGGACAGCTGGCCTCCGCCGTGATCTTCTCCGACAGCACCTGCCGGGCCCCCGGCAGCATCCTGCGACGCAACCGTAAGGGCCAGGATGGGTTGTGGCGATTTGGGATCTCGGGCGATCTGCCCATCGTGCTGCTTCGCGTCAGTGAGGCCGACAATCTGTCTCTGGTACGGGACCTGCTCAAAGCGCACGCCTTCTGGCGGATGCGCGGCCTGCCGACCGACCTGGTGATCTGGAATGAAGACTCCTCGGGCTATCGGCGCGTGCTGGGCGACGAGCTCCTGGAGCTCATCGCCGTGGGAACCGAAGCCCAGTTGGTGGACAAGCCGGGCGGCATCTTCGTGCGGCACATCGACAGCCTGTCCGAAGAGGACCGTGTGTTGCTGCAGGCGGTGGCCCGGATCGTCATCCGGGATACCGACGGCTCCCTCGACGAACAGCTGGAGCGCTGGAAGCAGGCCAGGTTGCCGTCGCGGGCCGTGATGCTGGCCCCGGTGCGCCAGGTGCCGGCGCCGGAAAGGCCCGTCGCGCCGATGTTTCCGCGGGACGACCTGATCTTCGCCAATGGCACCGGCGGGTTCACGCGGGACGGGCGCGAGTACATCATCGACCTTCCGCCCGGCCGTCACACCCCGGCTCCCTGGGTAAACGTTATTGCCAACCCGCGGCTGGGTACCGTGGTCAGCGAGAGCGGCAGCGCCTACACCTGGTTCGGCAATGCCCAGCAATGCCGCCTGACGCCGTGGAGCAACGATCCGGTCAGCGACCCGAGCGGCGAGGTCATCTACCTCCGCGACGATGCCAGCGGGCGGTTCCAGAGCCCGATGGCCTGGCCACGTACCAGCAACACGCCCTACGCCTGCCGACACGGCTTCGGGTACAGCGTCTTCGAACACGACGAGGACGGGTTGAGGTCGGAGCTGAAGACCTACGTGGCGGTCGATGCGCCCGTGAAGTTCCTGGCGCTGAAGATCAAGAACCGTAGCGAGCGCAGCCGCACCATCAGCGTCTTCGCCTCGGTCGACCTGGTGCTCGGCGACCTGCGGCCCCGACAGGCCATGCACGTAGTGACCGAGATTGAGCCGCTGACCGGCGCGATCCTGGCCCGCAACAGCCACAGCGGAGAATTCTCCGGCTCGGTAGCCTTCTTCGACTGCAGCGAGGCTGCGCGCAGCATCAGCGGCGACCGCGCCGAATGGCTGGGGCGCAATGGCGACCCGTCGAACCCCGCGGCCATCCGCTTACGGCACCTGAGCGGGCGACTGGGCCCCGGCCTGGACCCGTGCGCCGCGATGCAAACGCGGATGGAGCTGGAGGCGGGGGCCGAGCGCGAAATCGTCTTCATCCTCGGCGCGGGCAGCAGCAGCGCGGAGGCCACTGCGCTGATCCAGCGCTATCGGGGCGTCGGGGCCGCGCGCGTTGCGCTTGAGGAGGTCTGGCGGTTCTGGAGGGACACGCTGGGCGTGATGTACGCCGAGACGCCGGACGTCGGCCTGAACGTGCTGATGAACGGCTGGTTGCCGTACCAGGTGCTCTCCTGCCGGATGTGGGGCCGCAGCGGCTTCTACCAATCGGGCGGGGCCTACGGCTTCCGCGATCAGCTTCAGGACTGCATGGCCGTCCTGCATCAGCTGCCCGACGTGTCCCGGCAGCATCTCGTGCGCAGCGCCGGGCGCCAGTTCCTGGAGGGGGACGTGCAGCATTGGTGGCACCCGCCGAGCGGGCACGGCGTTCGCACGAGGTGTTCGGACGACTACCTGTGGTTGCCGTTCGCCGTTTCCCGCTACGTGGCCTTTACCGGCGACACCGGCGTGCTCGACGAGCAGATCCCCTTCCTGACCGGCCGGGCGCTCAACGAAGGCGAGGAAAGCTATTACGATCTGCCGGGCCGCTCCGGCCAGACCGGGACCCTGTACGAGCACTGCACGCGGGCCATCCGGAACGGCTTGAAGCTCGGGGTACATGGCCTGCCCCTGATGGGCAGCGGCGACTGGAACGACGGGATGAACCGGGTCGGCCATCTCGGGCGGGGAGAAAGCGTATGGCTGGGATTCTTCCTGCACGAGGTGCTGGCGCAGTTCGCCCCCCTGGCCCAGCAGCGGGGGGATGACCCCATGGCCAACGATTGCCTGGCCGCCGCCGGCGAGCTGGCCAGCCAGATCGAGAAACATGCCTGGGACGGCCAGTGGTACCGGCGCGCCTGGTTCGACAGCGGCGAACCCCTAGGCTCGGCGCGCAATGAGGAATGCCGGATCGACTCGCTGCCCCAGAGCTGGGCCACGATCGCCGGCGTCGGCGACCCCGGGCGCGGCGGGCTGGCGCTGGATGCCGTGTGGCAGCAACTCGTGCGTCAGGATCTGCAGATCGTCGAACTATTCGCCCCGCCGTTCGACCGGGCCAAAGTCGATCCCGGCTACATCAAGGCCTATCCGCCCGGCGTTCGCGAAAACGGCGGGCAGTACACCCAGGGCGCGGTGTGGGCGGCCCTGGCCTTTGCGCTGGCCGGACGAGGCGAGCAGGCCGCCTCACTGGTGTCGATGCTCAACCCCATCAACCACGCGCTGGACCCGG
>CAZACO010000232.1:0-6719 GCA_964483185.1 uncultured Desulfobacteraceae bacterium | reverse complement strand
AGCTGGCAGGAGATACCACGGAGTGCGCGACCTGATTTCGGATGCTGGAATGCGGATTTGCTGTTAGAATACAGCCGGTGTATATTGTCAAAGACTCCGGCTCAGGAGATTCTTTCCGAAAGGAATATACTTCCTTGACGCATTATTGACGGCGCATAGGTTCTTAAACGGCCCATTCTCGTTGAAGCCGACCCAAAGCAGGGGTTAACGAGCTTGTCTTTTGCGCCTTTTTAGATGGCATTCTATGAAAGGAGTTTGGAGGATGAAAGACCGTCATCCCTCATATTCCTTTCAGAAAGAACCCCCTGAGCCTATGTGCATGGAGACGACACGCTCTCTGATTCTTAGAGAAATTGCCAGCCGACGGGTTAAATGTGCTTGTTCTTAATGGTAAATCTTAGGTAATCGTTCACAGGTTCAGGGTTCAACGTTCAAGGTTGGGAATGACGAACCCGGGCGCTCTCACGTGAATACGCTTCCGAAATGGAATCCGGGGACAATAATGCAACTTTGAACCCCTGAACCCTTGAACGGTTACGATCTGTGTGACTTTGTCTGTAGACGGGCAGGAGGAATCTGACACCATGGAGACCCGGACCCCTCGACGGAACATTATTCAACGCCTCTTAGGCATATGCGCCACAAAACCGCCGGTAGACAATGGATGCTGGACCTTTCAGGACGGGAAAGTCATGGTGGATCTGGGGCGTGTTCCAGAGCTTTCTGAGCCGAACCAGGCCGTGCGTCTTGAGAAAAAGGGCATTCCACATCGCCTCCTCCTTATCCATGGAGACGATGGCCGCTACCATGCCTTCAAAAACCGATGCACCCACGGGGGCCGCCGCCTGGATCCGGTCCCCGACACACAGCAGGTCCAATGCTGTAGCATCGGCCGATCGACCTATGACTATTCCGGAAAGGTCCTCTCCGGCCCGGCCAAGGGTCCTATCGCCGCCTGCCCGGTCCGTATTGATGATGGCAGGTTAGAGATAGAGATAGAGGCATAAGCCTCAAGGTCCAAGGCAAAAGGAAATCAACGTACAACCCGTAACGAGCATCCAGTAACCAGACAAAGGCCAGAAATCAGAAGTCCGAGGGCAGAGGTCAGAAAGCAGAAAGACCATTCCCTCATCTAAAGATGAGATACCTCATCCGCCATCTAATATCGAACATCCAGCATCCAGCATCCAATCACCAGCATCAGGAGGAAGGACACATGGACGGATGGACCGAAGAAGAATTCGCCAACAGAGATCTGATGGCCCCGTGCGGCCTCTATTGCGGGACCTGCGGGATCTATATCGCCACGAGAGACGGAAACGAGAAATTCAGGACCGTTATGGGGAACCTTTACGGGACACCGCCGCAAGAAACGGAGTGCCTCGGCTGCATGCAGCCTGATCCACCGAACAAACTCTATGTTTTTTGCAGCCAGTGCAAGATAAGAGACTGCGTGCGATCAAAAGGATTCTACTCCTGTCATCAGTGTGACGAGTGGCCCTGCAGCATGATCGACAATTTCGGGTTTGCCACCGGCGTTCGGGTCATGAAAAAGGCGATTCCTTTATGGCGTGAAAAGGTGGCCGAGTATGGCGATGAAAAAGGGAGCATTGAATGGGCGCGGGCCGAATGCGAGCGATACCACTGCCCTTCGTGCGGCCAACCGCTTTTCAGGGGGGCCCAGCGGTGTCGGGCCTGTAAAAGGCCGGTCGGCGATGAATTGGATGGATCTCTCTGAAGGGTTGGCCCGATCCGGTCCTGCCCCGACACTTCGTTGATGCTGGATACTGGCGACACGTTAAGCCTGACCCCGCCCAAGCGGAGAAACTCGAAATCCCTCAAATCACGATGAACCACATCCACCACGTCCACATATTCGCCTCAGATATCCAGAAGAGCGTCCGCTTCTATGAGGTTATTTTTGGTGGTGAGGTCGTCCTCGATATGGAGGTGGCGGGCGCCAGGAACGTGTTCATGAAAATCGGAAACGGCCGGATCCATTTTTATGACCAGCCGCCTAAGAATCCGGTCAGGGGAAGCATCCATCATTTCGGGGTCCAGACAGACGACATCCAGGTTATTGTCAACAGGCTAAGATCAGATGGGGTCGAGCTCAAAAAGGATATTACGGATCTCGGATTCTGGAGATATATCATGGTGCCGGCGCCCGATGAGATCCTGATCGAGGTTTTCGAGGTTGACAAAAGCAACATCCCGGAGCAATTCCAATCTTATTTTGAATGAGAACCGAGTGTCACCTTCCAAGATACGCTGATCCTACTCCCCTGCCGGTTTATCCATATGTCGATCATCCATCAAACCATCCCTGATTCCCGGATGGGCCTCTGGAAAACAGTCCATATCCTCTGAAAGCCGCACTTCTTACATTCACTTAGAATTTTTCCACCTGTCGCTCTCGGCGATGGATATATCCTTGCCCCGCTCCATGGATGATGAGACTGAAAAGGGGAGATCTATCCAGGGCTTCTCAAATGATCTCATCGGTCCTTTGGTTGGTGTGGGTAATACGACAGGTGAGTTGAGGAAAAGGGTCTTTCGGGTATTGTCTGTTTTGCACAGAGAACTGGGCAGATGCACACATTTTTGGGCATGCGGCCTCTGCCATTTTTTCATGCGCGGCCTTTTCGACCTTGTTCATGGCCCTGTTTGTTCACGGGCCAATTTTCAAGATAGGGGCTTGCCTACACCCTTAAAAGCTGCACTCTAGCTTGAAAATGGCTTCCTGGGGGTAGGGTCTTTTATATCCATGGGGGCGTGCGGAGAGGACTTTCTTTCATCTGGGGAAATATGGCACGCATTTTGAAGAGCAAAGACCGAAAAACGATCAATGTGCAGGGCCATGATGAGGACGGGTGAGTACGCGAACCGGCCTTTTCATGGCAGGGGTAGCGACTTAAACGTCTGGCCTGGGAAATAAGGAGGGTTGCACATGCAAAAGTATGGTCTGGTCGAGGTTGAACCTGCGCATATGGCGGCGGGAGGGCGATCCTCTCACATGTCGTCCCTGATAACGGCTGACATCCCTGATGCGGGGTTCCTACCCCCTCTGCTTTTTGATCACGAAGATCTGCTCAACAACCTCAACGATGCCAAGGTATTGGATCAAGGCTACCTGATCAACAAAATAAACTACCTTCATTTTGTGGAGAAGAGGGTCATCGTCCGGTTGAGACATCTCCGGCACTCTGCAAGCATCCTCGCCCACGCCTATCCTGAACCCTGTTCAGGACAAGAGATAAGGTGCACCTGGGAAGAAAAAACCGTATCAGGCATTCAATTGAAAGATTATGCCCTGTCGCACCTCCTTGTGGAAGACGGTGGATCCGTGGTGGTGATTCCCGTTGACCGATACAGTCTGAAAAAGGGGCATTTTGTCGTTACACTACCCCATGAGGGCTACTCTGTGGGAGCACGCCGGACGAGGCGATATGCCAGCGAGGGGATCGCTGTGGAGGTGAATCAGCATGGATGCGTGGCCCAAGGGAACCTCTCGGATTTCAGCCCCGAAGGTTTCAAGAGCAGTGTCAAGCCGTTTTTATCTCCATCCCTTCACTGGTTGAACGCGGACGAGCCGGTTACCGTTCACCTGAAGGACCCGGAACGGATCTACTTCTCCGGGGAGTGTCGGTGTATCCGTTGGAGCGGCGATAATCTGGAAAGGCAGGTTGTCCTGGCCCCGGCCCAGCATACGGTCAAACGTTTCAGCAGCAGCCAGTCGCGCAACCCCAGACAACAACTGACGCCGCCGCCGGTGGTAAGTTTTGTGCACCCGTTTCTGCAGAAAAGGGTCCAATTGACCGTCTCGGATATCTCAACCGCCGGATTCTGCGTGTACGAGCGTCCCGATGAAAGCATTCTCCTCCATGGCATGGTTATTTCCAGTGTGAGGCTGGAGTTTTCCCGAACGGCTGTTGTGAATTGTACTGCCCAGGTGGTCTATCGAATAGAAGAACCGGAGAAAGGCACCCGATGCGGTTTCGCCATTTTGGACATGGAGACCGAAGACTATAGCCTTTTGAGCCACATCCTCTCCAACGCCCTGGATCCACACTGCCATGTATCGGCCCACGTGGACTTGGATGCCCTGTGGGAGTTCTTCTTCCAGAGCGGGTTTATATACCCATCGAAATACCGGCTTGTGCAGTTGGATCGGGATGGATTCAAGCGAACCTATCAAAAACTCTACCAGGAGAATCCTGAGATCGCCAAGCATTTTACCTACCAGGAAAACGGGAAAATCCATGGTCACATCTCCATGGTGAGGGCCTTTGAAAGGGCTTGGATGATTCACCATCACGCGTCGGTGGCCGTGCACAGCAGACGGGCTGGCTTCATGGTGTTGAAACAGCTCATGCACGACCTCAACGACATGCATCGCCTTCCTTCATCTAAAATGGACTATGTCCTTTGTTATTATAGGCCTGAGAACAAGTTCCCTGCGAAGGTTTTCGGGGGCTTCGCAGAAGAGTTAAAAGATGTGCGTGGGTGTTCGGTGGATCGTTTTTGCTACCTTCCGTATACCAGGCTTTCTATTTGTCCGAAACTTCCCGAGGAGTGGTCCCTTCGGGAATCCTCCCCGGTCGACATCTGGGAATTGAGTCGATTTTATGCTGATCAATCGGGAGGACTTCTGCTCAAGGCGATGAATTTGAGGCCGGGTGAGTCCTGCCCCGAAACCCTTGAAGAGAACTTCCGATCGGCAGGCTTTACCCGGTCGTCGATCTCCTACTCTCTCCTGTTTCATGACAGGCTTATGGCGGTGCTGCTGGTGAATCAGTCCGACCTGGGCTTTAATCTCTCGGAGCTCCTTAACTGCATTCAGATCTTTGTTACGGATTCAGACGGCCTGCCCTGGAATGTTCTTTCCTCAGCTATTTCCAACCTTCTGGGGGTTTATCGAACCAAGAGGGTGCCCATCCTCTTTTTCCCTTCCGATTACATGAAGACCCAAGAGGTGCCCTTTGAAAAGGAATATGGCGCGTGGGTTCTCAATGTGGCATATGGAGGGTCCTACATGGATTACATGAAAAGAAAATTCAGGATTCGGAATTCATAGGGACAGAACTCGTTTGCCTGGAACTTGATCCACAATCGCCAACCACGTCCGGCTATGGGTGTGGTTGGTGATTCCAAAAAGTCCTTTCATTGCGTTTTCCTCCTTATTAAGGTGTAAACGCACCAAAGCCCTAGTAGGCAGTGGCCATCACATCCAGTTGCCAGCAGTCGAATGTGTCGTCTGTTGATCCGCCCAGATCGCCGGCCGTCTTTCCGGCGTCAATGGAGCGACACTCCTTTATCTTGCGGGTGTCGTAGCGCATGTACTGCGCCCGCACGGAACCTGATCTTTATGTCGAATACCCAGGCCAACTCTGCTTTTGTGAAAGCGCTATTGGGGATTTAAGCCCTTGATCCCTCACCTACATATCTGATAGAAGGACTCATTGCTATCAAAAACCTCCATTATTCGACGTCATGCTACCTTTTCCGAACATCGATCCAACCCTCATTGAGCTTGGTCCATTCAAGCTTCGATGGTACGGGCTGAGCTATATCCTGGGATTCATAGCTGCCTATATCCTCATCAACGTCCAGCAAAAGGCACGCCGGATCGGCCTTAAAGGAGAAAGACTTCAAGCTTTTATCTTCTATCTCGCGGTGGGTCTTGTTATCGGGGCGCGTCTCGGGTATATTCTTTTTTATCAATGGGCCCAGCTTGGCGAGTATGTTGCGCATCCATTGGAGATCATTGCCGTCTGGCATGGCGGCATGTCTTTTCACGGGGGACTCATCGGAGCCGTCTTGGCAGCGGTGTTCTTTTGCCGTTGGCACCACATGCCTTTCTGGGACGTGGCCGACGCCGTCATCGTGACGGCCCCCATCGGATTGGCTCTGGGGCGGTTGGGGAATTTCATCAATGGGGAGTTGTATGGGCGACCGACCCATGTCCCCTGGGCAATAGTCTTCCCCGGGGCCGGACAGATGCCCCGTCACCCTTCACAGCTCTACGAGGCCCTTCTTGAAGGCGTTCTCCTGTTTATCCTATTGTGGAATCTGAAAGATATGGGCTTCAGACCCGGGGCGATGGTCTGCTGTTTCTTAGGGGGTTACGGGGCCTTCAGGTTTCTGGTAGAGTTTTTCCGCCAGCCCGATGCGCAGTTGGGCCTCTTTTTCGGCGTCTTGAGCATGGGCCAGATGTTGTGTCTCTGCATGGTGATTGCAGCCCTGGTCCTGTGGCGGATCCTTCCCCGGGCTGCACCGGGCAATAAAGGAATGAACTCGCGAAAATTGAAAGCCGACCTATGACATGTTATTATGATTTTTCAATGCGTTTTGATTCCACATATGGAGGCTGATGGTGGTTACGTTTCTTCATGCGGCGGACATTCACCTGGATTCACCACTTAAAGGCTTATTTCCATATGAAGGTGCGCCGGATGTGGATGAAATTCGGGGCGCCACAAGGCAGGCCCTGGATAACCTGGTCGGTTTTGTCCTTTCTGAAAAAGTGCCTTTGGTGCTCATTGCCGGTGACCTTTATGACGGGGATTGGCAGGATTTCAATACACCCCTTTATTTTGCCAAACAAATGCAGCGCCTGGGTGAAGCCGGGGTGCGCGTTGCTGTGGTTCGGGGAAACCATGACGCCGCAAACACGATGACCAAAACACTGATCATGCCTGACAACGTTAAAATCTTCA
>CAZACO010000231.1:0-6728 GCA_964483185.1 uncultured Desulfobacteraceae bacterium | reverse complement strand
GAGATAACGGCATGTTGCAGGATCAGCGACCAGTCCATCCCGACCACCCATTCGACAATGATAATCGTGACAAAGCGGCTCGCAGAGGCTATGGCACCGATGAGTGCACAGGCCACATAACTCGTCGGCAGCCCTGAATAGATGATCCCCCCGCAGTCGACAATAAGCCCCGGGACGACAAACTTGAGGATGATCAACGGCCCTCCCTTGCCCATCCCCAACAGGGTGCACAGGAGTCCTGCCACAAGTCCAACCAGGGTTGCGGCCCCCAACCTGGGGACACACCCCCTGCCCAGGACCAGAAAAAACATGGTAAAGAACATGGCATGCCCGGGGATGTTCAAATGAAGACGGAGCCCCGCGCGGGTGATGACAATAAAACTGGCACAGAACCCGAGACAGATGGCCTCCTGAAGGGTAAATCTCTTAATAAAGGACATTAGTTCCGCTCTCCAAACCCCCTTGCCTCGGCCGAAAGGGCCGCCTCCCTGGCAGTCTTGAGGGCCCGCACCATCAAGGGGATCATCAGACAATGAAACAGGTCTTTCCAGTGAACCGGGTTCCATAGGTGGCGTGGGGCGATACGCGCCCCCCGGAGCCGCTGGGCCATGGCGATTTCACGAAACTCACGGGCAAAGAAGGGGACAAACCGGAGACTGGTAAACAGGATAAAGGAGAGGCGTTCAGGCATGATCCGCTTCAGGCTCCGCATCATCTGAGACCCCTGGGTGGTGCGGAGAAACACGGCTCCGGGCAGGAAGAGGAGAAGGATCTGGGCGCCGGTCCGGATGCCGGGCCAGAGTCCCTCTGCACCATATTTCACCCAATACAGGACCACAATAATCGCCATCTGGATCAGAAAAATGCGGATGTCTCGCCAGAAATCCCCCAGACTCAATCGCGCAGCAAAGTAATAGACCAGGTTGACGCCTAACAGGGCGCCTAACGCCCAGGGCGCTCTCGCGGCAACGGCCAGTGCGCACAGGATTCCGCACAGGGCCAGTTTCCAGCCGGCCCCCAGCCGGTGTACAGGGGAGTCGTTTGCGCAATACTGGAAGGCGAATCCTTTGGACCGGCGGTTGCCTCTTTGTTCAAAGGGTGTCAATTTTTCCATCCTTCAGCACCAGGGTCTGGTCAGCCCAGGTTTCGTCTGGCAGGTATTCATGAGATGCAATCAGGATCGTTGTATCACGGGCCTCCCTGAGTCTAGACAGTATGCCCAACATGCGGCGTCGCTGTCTGAAGTCAAGCCCGGCAAAGGGCTCGTCCAGCAACAGGACGTCGGGCCGCGGGGCGATAGTCGACGCCATTGCAACGCGGTGTTGCTCGCCGAAACTCAAGGTCAGCGGGGACCGGTTGCTCAGGTGATTCACCTCACAGAGGGCAAGTGCCTCCATGATGCGGTCATGGATGACGCGGGGGGAAAGCCCCAGTCGTTTGACTGAAAATCCGACCTCAGCATAAACCGTCTCTTCAAACAGTTGGCGTTCAGGATTCTGGAACATGAATCCCACCCTGCCTAAAAGGGCCTCCGGTCTCAATCTTCCAATGCCCGAGACCTGAATCGCCCCTGCGTCAGGGGGCGCCAGACCTGCCATGCACCGTAAGAGGGTCGATTTCCCCGCTCCGTTTTCCCCTAAGATATGCACGAGTGTACCCCGGCGGAGTTCCAGGTCAATCCCGCGAAACAGGGGATGGCCGTTGGCACCGGCCAGGTGCAGATCTTTGACACGGATCAGCAGAGGTCCGGGCTCCTGCGTGGAGGTCCTGTCCCCGGGCCGTTGATCTGGCGGGGACACAGAGATGATGGGCGGCATTTCATCAAGGGTCTCTCGTATGCGGCCCCGTTCCATGAGGAGAAACCTGTCGGCCAGGCCGCAATAGGGAGCCAGGTCGTGATCTGCGATCAGCAGGGGATGTCCCCTGTCTTTCAACCCCTTCAATATCCTGACAAGCCGGTCCTTTCCGGACGGGTCCAACTGGGCGGTCGGTTCATCCAGGAGGAGAAACCCGGGAGACATGGAGAGGACAGAGGCGATGGCGAGACGGTGTTTCTCGCCGGCTGAAAGGTGTTCCACGTTTCGCGTTTCAAATCCGGACAGCCCCACCATCTCAAGGCTCTCCCGCACGCGGCGTTTGATATCGTCGTCGGCGAGCCTCTGATTTTGAGGGCCGAAGGACGCCTCGTCCTCAACAGTGGTGCAAAGGATCTGGGTCTCGGCATTTTGAAAGACCATGCCCGGGGCCGATCCTGTCTCAGACACGGCCACACGTATCGATCCGGAGGCATGTCCTCCTTTCAACAGGCCCTTGACAGCTAAGAGGAGGGTGGTTTTCCCTGAACCGGAAGGGCCGCTCAGGCAGACGCATTCGCCGGCGCCCACAGCGAGCGATATGCCCTCGAGAGCAGGCTCCTCCGCACCCGGGTAATGGTAACCGTACGCTTTGATCTCTAAAGCATTTTTCATCGGCGCATAGCGGGGATAGGACCGGCAAAACGGATCTATCATATAACGCCTGAAGGAAAAGAGGTCCTTCCCCTCTGGACCCAATACATGGAGCGACAGGCAGAAAAACTCAGACAGTCATAGAGCAGTTTCGCCAAGCGATACGGTCGGATACCTGATCACCGTCTCGTCCATCATGACATCTTCATTTTTGTGATTTGTTTTTTTTCGTTTCTCTCCCAACGACTCCCAGATACCGCTGCCGATTGACGTTGCGCTGAGAACGGCCCTGTTTCCCCAGAGCCTCGGCCGGAGCCACCCCTTTGTGTGAACCAGATCTTCGGGGGCCGGTACCTGGGCGTTTCTGTCAAGTGAGACGACCAAAATATCAGATTGCTCCAGATCCGCTACGGGCACCACATCGGGAAAGTTGCGGAGACCTTTGAATTCAATGAGGCGACCGCTCCAACCAGAGGCGGTCAATCCGACCGCCGCAGTGGCCCCGATAATCCCGTCATTGGTCCCTCCATGCCCGGAAAGATGCACCCCTGACGCCACCCGCAGGGCCTCCTTTTGCGTGACCACCTGTCGGGTGCAACTGCGACCGAAATCTGTCAGTTCAGACATGGTGGCGTGGCCTTCGCAGGCCACGCATACCCCCGGATCGCTCCCGTCATAAGAATATCGCTCCACATGATCGATAGCCTTTGCCGTGAGCTGCTCCAGGAGCGACATGTCGGCCATATCGACCACCACGCATGCGGAGCTGTTGTGGGAGGTATAAGGGATCCCGTCATGCACCAGGAGCTGCTGTCGCACCACGCCCCACAGGCTGCATCCCTCCGGGAGCTCCTTTTCAAACCACCGTGCCAGTTTACCGGTACCACGATCGGCATCTTTCACATCCGTATCATCAAAACCTATATAAACGCGCATCCATCATCTCCTAAAAATGAACCTCGACCCCGCCGTAGACGGTGCGGCCGGCCATCGGAAATCCGTAACTCTCCTCATAATCCTTGTCAAAGAGATTGTCGGCCCCTACGTAGACATCTAAAAGGCCGTTCAACAGCTTTTGATCAAATTTGATGTTGACCAGGGCATAGTTGTTGAGGTCCCTTTTTTCAAGCGGGGTATCCCTTGAATAATAGACCTGGTCTGCCACATAGATGACATTCATGTACGCTGAAAACCCGAAAGGGAAGGTGTACTTCCCTTCAAAGGTCAACTTGTTTTTTGGCCGGTACTGGAGTTCATCCTTTTCCGTGCCCGGAGACTTGTCCTTGGTGTCCAGGAAGGTGTAGTTGGCCCTCAACATCAGATGTCTCATGAATCGGGTCTCGGCCGTCAATTCAAAACCCTGAAAACGGTATTTGTCGTTATTCTCGTACGGCACATCATTAAACGGTTTTTCAATGTAGTTTTTCACATCTGACAGGAAACCTGTCAGGGCAACCCGGCTGTTCAGGGGAAGGCCCTGCTCTATCCCCAGTTCATAGTTGTAGGCGGTCTCTGTGTTGAGATCGGGATTGCCATATTCCCTTTCATAGAGCTGCCGGATGGTGGGAAACCGGATTTTTTTTGCAAATGATCCCTTAAGCCGGGTATCTTTCAGGACATCGTAATGAAGCCCTGCCAGATAACTGCCGTCATTGTCGTTTGACCCTTCCTTCTTGTTGAGCCAGTGGTGGCTGTATCCCAAAACCACGCCGAAATTCTGAAGTAAAGACACCTCGTATTCAATGGAGGCGTCGTACACGTCCAGGTTCCATTTATCATCAAAGTAGCTGAATTCATATTTTTTCCCTACCTGGACATCCCTTACTTTTCCGCTTGTTTTGTAGTCCTGGCGCTGGGCATCCAGACCGACGGTAAAGAAACCGGCTGATTTCAGATCGCAGCTTGCCTGTATGGCGCCTCCCCATACCTTTGACTTGTTGTCTTCAAAATAGCTCCCTTTGTCGTTCAGGGAATTATAGTTGCTGTCGTCATACCGGGTCCTTTCCTCGTCCAGGTTGTTGAAATAGAGCCACCCCCGAATATCTGCCGGGCCGGGCAGATCATAGCTCGTTGAAAGCTGTGCGGAAAAGCCCTCCAGGTCGTTGACCCGTTCGTACTTTGGGTTGCTGGCAAAGGGGTCCGGGTCTGTCTTGGTGCTCTGCTTGGTGCTCGGGGGCGCACCGTAGTTTCCCTTGGTATAGCTCGCCACCAGGCCGATATCCCAGTCTTCCGTTGGAGAATATCCGATATTTCCGAAGAGATTGTTCCGCCTGGCGTCGCTGTTCTCCCTGAGATTACCATCCTCTAAAGGGGTGGGATCAAAATCATCCGACAGACGAAAGCCTCTTCGCGCGGCCATGCTCCCGCTCAGGAAAAAGTTGGCATTTTCCTTGGCCCCGGAGAGATTGAACCGGCCGAGACGCTCAAGTCCTTCCCCTGCCTCTCCCGAAGCCATCCCTTGGACCCCTTCCTTGCCCTTCTTGGTGATGATATTGATAACACCGGCGAGTCCCCCCTGTCCGTACAGGACAGAGCTGGTGCCATAGCTCACCTTTATCCTGGCGATGTTCTCCGTCGGAATGATCGAAGGGTCAAACTGCCCGTCAAATGTGGAGTTCAACGGGATCCCGTCCAACAGCAGGAGGACATGTCTGGAACGAAACCCCCTCAAATCCACCCGTGGAGTCCCCTCGGCGCCGGTCCTGACCTCCACGCCCGGCAACAGCTCGAGGGCCTCCGCCAGATTCCTGGCGTCCTTGTTCCGGATATCCTCCGCAGTAACCTCACGGACCGTCCCCGCTGTCTCCACGCCTTCCTTCTGGGCCGAAACAACAATCTCGCCCAGGGTGTAGACCCCGGTTCGCTCAACATCGGGCGTTTGTGAAAACGCACCAGGCGGAGACACCAGACAGATAAAAGAAACCACCAGAAAGAATGACCAAATGATCCGCCTGGATGACCTATGCTTACATGCCCGATCCATTCGTTTTGTCATGGTTTCTCCTCCTTTCGATCTATGGGCCGTCCTATCCGATACCCGATGGGATATTGTCACGCACATTGTAGTTTTCTGAACGTATATTAGAATTCTCTATCGTAATTTGTCAAATATTTTATAGTGAAATATACCTATCGTTTAAGATTACCGTTAATACCTGAAAATACCCAAAACAAACGCCGTGTCAGAAATGCTCGGTTTCTCTCCCAATATCGCGACGATCAGGCAGGCCGCAGACGTTGATCTTCCCGTGGGACTGTGCTATGACACGGTCGTCTTGATAACCGGTTGTCACTTGACAGTGAGTAATGGAAAGGGGATTTCAGGGTCATATGTCCTGAAGGGGAGATACGATGAAAGTACTGGTGATTGTTTCTACCGATGACAGCGAAACCATGTATAACGCCATGCGATTGGCAAATGTCGGCGTGGAAAAAGGGGATGAAGTGAGCGTCTTCATGCTCGGTAAAGGCGTCACGTTCGAACAGGTCGATAGTACGGCGTTTGACGTCTTGGGCGAGATCAACAAATTCGAAGGCGATTTCTATGTCTGAGGGGTCTGCATGAAATCCCACGGGCTGGGAGAATCGAGCAGTTGTCCCATCGGCTGGATGGATGACCTGTACGAGATTGCCATGGAGGCCGACAAGGTGTTGACTTTCTGAAAACGACGTCATCAGTGGCCTTGAACGGGTTTGACAACCCGTATTCAGTCTCCAGTTGGTTTTCTTATCCAGCGATATAAGCCTTGGCTGCATCAAATGTGCGCGCCGCATTGCCACCCATTATTCGTGCTCTTTCTTGTTTCTTGTCAAATTCCTGTTGACAGAGGTCTCTCTCTATAATATTTATTGATAATGATTCTCCATAACGAGACCTTGCATGGAATGGCCGATCCTCAAGTTCGTCTCGACACAATGCTTTATAAGCTCCGGGAGCACAGATTCAGGATTACGCCCCAGCGTATAGCTGTGCTCAAAATTCTGGCCGGCAGCCATGACCATCCGAGCGTGGAAAGGGTCTTTGAACAGGTCAGGAGAGATTTCCCAACCACGAGCCTGGCCACCGTGTACAAAACCGTGACCCTGCTGAAACAGCTCAATGAGGTCCTGGAATTGGGCTTTCCGGAAGGGGGCAACCGATATGACGGGAACAAACCGTATCCACATCCACACCTCATCTGTATTAAATGCAAAAAGATTAGGGACCCCGAACTGACCAGCTTGACGCATATTACCCGGGAACTGGTTTCGAAAACAGGTTTTGAGATTCTCAACCATCGG
>CAZACO010000230.1:0-6730 GCA_964483185.1 uncultured Desulfobacteraceae bacterium | reverse complement strand
AGGTTAGATTTGGCTGTGCCGATTGAGCAAAACCACAGGAATAGTCGTACTATTTCGAGGATTTTACGATTGAGGCACGGTCGAAGATGGCCTGAAGATGGGATGCGAAAATGTGAAGTTATTTTTGCGCGAGCCCTTAGTCCCATGTTTTTGTGGACGTCGAGACTTCCCATACAACTGGCACTCGTTTTCGTAAATAGAAATCGAAGTCTCCGAGAACCCTTGCGGCCGCCTCCAAAAGAATGGCTCCTAATGTCCAGATCGTATTTTTCACTTTCCATGACGGCCGTTGAAGCAGAATCTTCAGGATCATCTTCGAATCCAGGGTGCTGACCCGGTATTTCTGCTCCCGCAACAGGTGCTTATGACCGGCCGCAACTCTTCTCCTCTGCCTGATAAAATCCCTGATATTTTCAGGCCCCTTGTTCCTGACAAAAGCCTCCGGCACATAGTGGAGTTGGTAGCCGGCTTTTGTAACCATAGCCTCGATACTGGCTTCATCGACGGCCGTATTTTCAGGTATGTTTATGATGAAATTCCTGAAGGCAATCAATTCGCCCAACTTGGGGGCGGTGAGAGATATGGTATGATGCAGAGACCACATGAGGTTGACGGTGTATCCTATAAATGTGCTACGCGGATTGACGGGAACCGGGCGAGCCCCGGTCATACCCACACCCGGAAGCGCGAAAGGGGCCACTAACTTGTCGAGGGCCCCCTCCTCAGGAACCGTATCTGCACTTTCCAGAATACATATATCTCCTGACGCAGCGGAAAGAAAAAGGTTGATCGCCGAGGCCTTCCCTTTCCTCCTAACCTGAGTAATCAAGCGGATGCGAGGGTCTTCTTTCATGAAATCCCTGGCAATGGCTTCTGTCCTGTCTGTACATCCGGATGCGACGATGAAGATTTCTTTGAGCCTGGCATGAACAAGCTTCTGCCTCAGCAGGGCGCCCAACAAGCGCGCCATGCTCCCCTCCTCATTAAAGGCCATTATCCCGATGGACAGATCCAACATGGTTAGTCCCCGTTCACAGGTTCAATGGTTCCCGGTTCAAAGGTTCAGGGATTATAATGGTACACCGCAAATGTGAACCGTCCTGGGAAGAAGTTTAACGAGAAACCTTGAGGCCGTCAACGGTTACAGCATTTTCAACGAATTCATTGTAGTCTTTGAAAAGAAAGGGGAGGTGCCTCCATATTTCACGCCAGGGGGCATGGCACTTGAGGGTTATCCAGAATGCCTCCCACACCACCTTTCTGGATATCTTCGAATATCCATGCTCTCTTTCCCTGAAGATGATCGGGACCTCGCACACCCTGAAGCCGTGTTTGAAGGTCAGGTAGGTCAGCTCTATCTGAAATGCGTATCCATCGGATCTGATTCTGTCAAGATCGATGGTCTCCAGGACAGCTCTCCTGTAGCACCTGAACCCTGCGGTGAAATCCCAGACCGGCCTAACGATGACAAATGAAACAAAGATATTGGCAAGCTTGCTGAGCAAAAGCCTGCGAAAGCGCCATCCCTCAACCCTTACGCCGTTGACATACCTGCTTCCTATAACAAGGTCCGCCCTTTTTGATGCCTTGACAAGATGCATTATATACCCCGGGTCATGGGAGAAATCAGCATCCATTTCCATAATCAAATCGGCCTGTTCCACAAGTGCTGCCCTGAAACCCTCTAAATAGGCAGCCCCTAACCCGGATTGACAGGGCCGGTGGATTACATGGAGACCATGGTGTCTGCGGCATAGGTCATCAGCGATTTTCCCTGTGCCGTCAGGGGAGTTATCATCCACTACGACGATATTGAATTCAGGGTGAAAGACAAAAATCTTCTCCACAAGGTTTTCAAGGTTCTTTGCCTCATTAAAGGTCGGGATGACAATATAAACGTTCATTGTTACCTGGCGCCTTGTCCGAAAAGCACTACGCCAATGGTCTTGAGCAGGATCTTGATATCCAGGAGGATGGACATGTTTTTCAGGTAAAAAAGATCATATTCCAATTTTTTCAAGGCGTCTTCAACAGAGGCCCCGTACCCGTACATGACTTGGGCCCAGCCCGTGATGCCCGGCCGCACAGCATGTCGGATGCCGTAGAAGGGGATACGGGACTCAAGTTCCCGGACAAACTCAGGTCTCTCAGGTCTTGGGCCGATGAGACTCATCTCTGCCCGAAAGACATTCAGAATCTGCGGCAGTTCATCGATCCTCAAAAAGCGGATCACTTTTCCCACCCTAGTCACCCGCGGGTCATCTTCAGAAGCCCATATCGCCCCTTTGTCCTCAGCACGCTCTCTCATGGAGCGGAACTTAAAGGCAAGGAATATCTCTCCATTTTTTCCCACACGTTCCTGTTTGAAAAAGACCGGGCCGCGAGATTCGAGCTTTATGGCAATGGCCGTGAGAAGCATGACCGGAACAGAAACAATAAGAAGGAGAGTTGAGCTTGCGAAGTCTATCAAACGTTTCATCCTCCGGACATACTGTTTTGAGATCAAGGAAAAGCCGCTCGCAAAAAGGAGCCAGTCATGTCGAAGGTGTTCTACGGGAATAGATCCTGTAAGCTCCTCATATATGGCCGGCATGTCCATTATGGTCAGGCCGTGCAGGCGGCCATTGATGACCCGATCGACAAGTTCCTCTGAACGATCATGCGTAATCGCCAAGATAGCTATGTCCACTTCCTTCTGGGCGGCTATCTCTATCAACTGGCCCGTGGTCCCCAACACAGACGCCGGCCCTATACTTTTGCCGAGCTTGGCCGGATCATCATCTAAAAAGCCCACGGCCCTATAAGGGGATTCCGGAGTTTCCAGTAAGGAATAAAGGGCCGTACCGGATCGGCCTGCCCCTATAATCAAGACATCTGTCTGTCCCATAGGGGCGGAAAGCGCCGTTGTAAAGAGCCATCGCCATCCAAAGAGAAAGACCAGGACAAGTATCATCTGGATAAGGAATATGCCACGGCCGAACACCCAGTTGGGTAGAGAGTAGAAAACCACAGCCGATAAAATACCTGCACTTCCCACGGCCACAGAGAGTCGGACACCCACTTCTTTGGTCAACCTCGATCGGTTGACGTTGTAGAGATCAAAGATGTAAAGCGTGGCCATATAAAGAAGGAAGGTAAAAGTGCTCGCGCCGGTGTAGAGTGAAAAAGCGGGGATTGAATAGCCCAAGCGGAGCCATGTGGAGAGTTCCGTAGCGGCCAGAATCAATACGATATCCCCAATGAATAAAAATGAACGTCTTTGCTTAATAAACGAAATCATAACCATTCACTATATCGCCAGCATCTCAATTATTTCGACCTGTGCGGTTAATCAAGTCAGTACTGCTTTGATATCAGGTTGCTTTCACCGCTCTAAGGACGCAAAGTTGTTTTTTTACCGTTGACACCGGTTAAATGGCTTGCAGATTTAACTGGGCAGCGAGGACGGCAAAGAAAAAAGAGCATTTTTCTCAAGCATTTTGCCATCGGGGTCAATTTTTTGCACCTTCAACCTGCAAGTCACCCAGGATAGTCTTCAAAAAGCTTCCCCCATAACGTATTTGCACGAACCGTTTCCATGATCCTTTTGCCCACAAACGGCCACCAGAACCGGTCATGGTATAGATATGAGCCAAAAACAAAAAGGTAAACGATGGGGGTATGAAAAAGCATCTTCTGGATCTTTTTCAAACGGCTGAACCAGAAGAGATCACCGAACCGGCTCGCGAAATTGTCGCCTACGGAAAATTGAAAGTTCATCTTTGAGATGTCCTCACCGACAATTTCGATTTGCCTTGGGTGACCGACCCCGAGCCCGTCCTCATGCGCCAGGCGGATATAATCAATCGTCATGGGATCGAATCCCATCAGCTTGGCTGCGACGGCATCGATGGCTACCGAGTCCGAACCGGCTATGATCAACCCTTTTTCTACCGGGATCATGGTTCTGGGGCCGGGACCGTTACCGCAGAGTGTCCCATCCATGACCGTAAATATCCCGCTATGGATTTCCTTCTGAATGGCCAGGAGATCCACGAGTGTTTCGTGAATCACACTGTGGGTATAGTGGCGGCGGGTGTTGAGGAGGCCACCGAAGGCATTTTTCATGGCGCCCGTGGTCGTCGTGTAGATGTGGCATTTTACAGTAGGCAGATGAACAATGTTTTTCCCATGAAAGAAGGTGGGGAGTTTGATCCCTTCAGGGTAGATAGCATTCAGGACCCGCATTCTTGCCTTGGGGCGGTAGGGCTCCCAGGTGATGTCAGATGGCCGGAAATTGTATTTTTCCGGGATTCCGAAGCGGCGGTAAACCGGCTCCAGCTTGTTTAACCGGCCGCCTTTGAATGGGTCTGTGACCACCGTGTTATTGTGAACCGCCACCAGATCCGCGAACCCGGCCTTCTGGAGCCCGAGGATGGACCCTTCCAACTGCCATGGCGTAGTGTTGGCCGATAGAAAAGGATAATGCCAGGAGATGTTGTCCTTTATTATGGTCGGTCTGCCGGAAAGAAGGGCTTTTTTCAGTCCTGCAGATTCCATAAGGTATGGAATGTCATCCAATACCTGCCCTGGTGTTGTCTTAAGAACAGCGACTTTGGAGTTTTTCATGGTGTCATACCTTTTTCTTCAACTTGACCCATAAATAAGTGAGAAGAATAGGAGAAAGCAATAAAATTATTCAGGCGTCGGTCACGGGGATTTTATAAAGACAAAATGCTTGTCCAGACGGTATTTTACAGTATATCCAATCGTTAATCCGATCACCCCTCCTAGATAACGGAGCCATTTGGTTTTGAAGAGAAACTCAAAACCGAGCTCCGTTCCCCAGAAAATCAGCGTAGTGGCCAGACCCATCACCGAGTAAAGTATGAAGGTGGCACCGTCATCGACCAGAGAACTTGCCCGGTAAGCGAAGATATACTTTTTGTCCAAAACGTACTTGGTGCCAAGCCCGGTCAGTGTGCCGACAGCAATGGAAATATACATGGGGGCCACACCACTGTAGAATCTGATTATTATGTCCTGGGACAGGATATTCACCAAGGTGGCGATGGCGGCGAAGAGAGCATATTTAAAAGCGAGCCACATAGACGGAGTGGACTATTTAATCAACCCTATCTTCACACGTGAACACGAGGGAAGATACAAGATTCCTATTGACGGTGGCATGGCGGTGACAGCGAAGCGTATTTAACCGGGGCTCAATGTCTGGTGTCACCGATCAGATTACATATCCATACCTGTCCTTCATTTCTAAATTCATTTCGTTTTTCATATCATCGGTAATATTCTTTCTGACGGTATATACATCTCCAAAGCACGGATAATTTCCCATTTCCTTTCGTTTTCTTGATAAAAAATCCTCTGTTGAGGAGATAACCCTAGCAGGGTTTCCAGAAACAACTGTCCCATCTGGTATGTCACAGGTAATCACGCTGCCTGCTCCAACAATGACATCATTTCCAATTACTACACCAGGCAGAATAATAGATGAAGCTCCGATGAATACTCGATTGCCAATTTTTACTTTTCCTATTTTTGTATAATTTAGGAACATTTTTGTGCTTGCATCGTGGGCAAGAATATGTACTCTTGGCGCCAGAGTAACGTCATTTCCAATGCTGATATGCCAACAGTGATCCGAGTCGATAATGACTTCATTTAGCACATTGACATTTTCTCCGACAACCAGGCCTCTTTGTATGAGTTCTTTCAATGGGTCTTGACGGAATAACCTATGGTAAAGTTTACGTAGTATGTTATGGAAAATACTCATCCAATTCCCCCGTTATTCCTCTGGTTTTGCTCAATCGGCGCAGCCAAATTTAACCTAAATCCGAGCACCAATTCTGGTGTTCTTATCTTTACGCGAGCCCTTAACCGGTATGAACAACACGTTTTTTTAAAGTAATCGATACAAACACCCTATCCAAACTGGGGATTTAAAAGGCCAAATCCGTTCGATCCGCCACAAAAATCTAATGAATAACCATCCAAAAACGTTTCCCCTATTTATTATTGCTTGAGAACCGCATTTCGGGCAACGCGACTGCAGCCCAGAATCATTGTCCCATACATTTCCCAAATTCCTTGCTATCATATACGCCACGGAGGGAATTCGCGGTTCACTCGGCCCCAAAAAGCGTTGTTTAATTAATTGTGCTTTCCTAAATAAGGAGGTTAGTAATGTCGAATCAAACCGTCTAAGATGTCCCCAGGCATGAAAAACGAAGGCACATTTACAACATTTACGCCATTGAGCCGAAAGCGTTTCCTTAAAAGGTACAGATATCAAAATGTATCTCTTTGTAACACGTTGGATTTCCTCTAATGTTAGAAATAGGATTTTATCATCCAGATGTTCAAGAACTTCACAACACAGGACCATATCAAACATCATGCTTTTTATCGGGAGATTAGAAATGTCGCCAATTATCTTATTGCCTGGAAAAAGCTTGATTCGAACGGAGTTAATGTCGATTCCTGTTGCGTGAACGTTATCGGAGAGAGCTCTTAATATCCTTCCGTCTCCACATCCGAGTTCAAGAATTGATGAGACATCTTGTGGGATCAAATTAACTGTTTCATTAATTCGATCAAATTCCCTGTTTGATAGTTCCATATCTCAATTCAGGCCTGGCTATTATTCTTCACAATTGAATGCGCATCATGCCCAAAATCTCTAGAGATCCATGTCTGTCCAGAGTGAGAACCATAGCACCGTAAACCA
>CAZACO010000229.1:4762-6733 GCA_964483185.1 uncultured Desulfobacteraceae bacterium | reverse complement strand
CGTAGGCGGGATTTCGCAAGCTCAACCTGCATCTACGGAGCCTGTCCGCCTCTGGAGGATTGTCGAGGGTTCGACGGCCCCGCCCCGGGCGGGGCAGCTTCACCCTCGACGCCTAATATCTCCCCGATAGCGGGATCTTACGAGCGGCATCCTCGACTTTTGCAACGTTGGGGTAGACCGCGGTTCAGGTCAGCGGTTTTTTCAATACTGAAAACTGCTAAGTGACAGCAAACGGTGCTAAAAAAGGGATGAAGCGAACCGTTGCAAACAGGGTCGGTTTTAAGGAACGTGATGGATACATGATGCCTCAATCGGGTTACATGGAACAGTGAACGACAGGCTGAGAGGGGTGCGAAGATGGAACACTTCAGGGTAAATGAGAAGGACATTTTTTTCATTCTCAAGGAGCAGTTGAACTACGGAAGCCTTTGCGAACTGGAACGGTACCGGGACCTGGATGAGGAGACCCTCGATATGCTGGTGACGGAGGCCGTGAAATTCGCGCGGGGCGTGGTTGCCCCCCTTCAGGAGATAGGGGAGACGTGGGGGGTTGTAGTTGAAGACGGCGAGGTCCGCTGCCCTCCGGAGTTCAGGGAGGCCTTCAAGGTGTACGGCGAGAACGGATGGATAGCCGCCGTCCGGGACCCCAAATACGGGGGGCAGGGTTTTCCTCACATGATGAGGATCGTCATAAACGATCAGATGTACGGCGCCGCCCAGTCATTCAACATAACCCCGAGCCTTACACACGGTGCGGCACATTTGATCGAGAGCTTCGCAACCGATGAATTGAAGGAACGGTTCGTACCCAGGATGTACAGCGGCAGATGGTCCGGGACCATGTGCCTGACAGAATCCAATGCCGGGTCCAACCTTGCCGACACCCGCACAACCGCTTACAGGGAGGGGGATCATTTCAAGATCAGGGGAAACAAGCTGTTCATCTCCGCAGGTGACCACGATATCGCTGAAAACATCATCCATCTCCTGCTGGCGCGCGTGGAAGGGGCGCCTGAAGGGGTGCGGGGGATCTCCCTTTTTATAGTGCCCAAGATAAGGGTCCATCCGGACGGTTCACTGGGTGAACCCAATGACGTGGTATGCACGGCGGTTGAGAAGAAGCTGGGGTTGCATGCGTCTCCTACCTGCGCACTCGGTTTCGGTGAAAGCGACGGCTGCATCGGTTACCTGTGCGGGGAAGAGAACAAAGGCCTGGCCCACATGTTTCAGATGATGAATCAGGCCCGAATCAACACCGGTGTCAGCGGGATGACCCTTGCCAGCCTTGCCTACCAGAATGCCCTTGCCTACACAAAGGAGAGGATTCAGGGGTCCGATATCGCAGGGAGAAAAAAGGGATACGTGCCGATCATAGACCATCCCGACGTGCGGCGCATGCTCCTCTGGATGAAGGCAACGGTGGACGGCATGAGGTCCATGATATATGCCTCCGCCTTCTGGTCCGACCTGGCAACGGAGATGCCGGAGGGAGATGAAAAGAGCCATTATCAAGGGTTGCTGGATTTCATGACTCCCATTGTAAAGGCATACTGCTCCGATATGGGTTTCAGGGTCTGTGAAATCGCCATCCAGTGCATGGGCGGGTATGGGTACTGCAAGGAATATCCCGTGGAGCAGTTCTTGAGGGACAGCAAGATCGCCTCATTGTATGAGGGAACCAACGGCATTCAGTCCATGGACCTGATGGGCCGCAAGATGCGGATCCGGGACGGGGCCCCCTACAAGGCGTTCATGGCCGAGATCGAAGGGTTTCTGGGGAAAAATGAGGATCATCCCGTGCTTGGAGGGGAGGTCAGGAACCTTGCGGGCGTGGTGAATCGCCTGGGTGAAGTGGCGGCGAGAATGGGGGAGATGAGCGGTTCCGATCCTCTTCAGTGGGCCTCTTATACCTATCCCGCACTCCTCTGCTTCGGGGACGTGACCATGGTATGGAGACTGCTGGACATGGCC
>CAZACO010000229.1:0-4662 GCA_964483185.1 uncultured Desulfobacteraceae bacterium | reverse complement strand
TGGCCTCCCTGGCAGATCAGGCCGCCATGCGGGCCGTGCAGACGATGCTCGAGGACGGCCGAACCGGAAGGACGATCCAGATGGACATGCACTACCTGGCCCCTGCCCGGGGAAGATATCTCCTGGCAGAAGGCCGGGCAAGCAAGCTGGGAAGGCAGGTGGCATTCAGCGACGCGGAGATCAGGGATGAGGATGGAACCACGGTGGCCCTGGCACGATGCACCATCATTCCCTCAGCAGTTCCCTGGCGATAATGAGCTTCTGGATCTCCGAGGTCCCTCCGCCGATCTCCAGAAGTTTGGCGTCCCTCATATAGCGCTCAACAGGATATTCCCTCATGTAGCCGTAGCCTCCCATAACCTGGATGGCATCAAGCCCCGCCCTGGTGGCCATGGTCGATGCATAATACTTGGCAATGGATGCCTCCTTGGTGAGCTTGACCCCCTTGTCCACGAAGGGGCAGAGGGAATAGGTGTACTGCCGGACAATCTCCAGGCGGGTGGCCATCTCGGCCAGCAGGTTCTGCACCATCTGGAAGGCGCCTATCGGCCTGCCGAACTGGATTCTCTCCCTTGCGTATTTCACTGCCGCATCAAGGCAGGCATGGCCTATGCCCAGACCGGTGCTGGCCCCGAGGATGCGCTCTTCGTCCAGGATCTCGAACATTATTTGAAAACCCTTCCCCTCATCCCCCACGATTTGATCCCCTGAGACGGTCACGTTTTCCATGAACACCTCTCCCGTGGGGGAGCAGCGCATGCCCAGCTTCTCAAAGGGCCTTCCGGTTGAGAGACCCTCCATGTCCCGGTCAAGGATAAAAAGGGTTCCCCCCTTTGACCCGCTGGTGCCTGCCTCCCTTGCGACCATCATGAAATATCGGGCGATCGGGGCGTTGGTGATGAACGTCTTGGATCCGTTGATGATATAGTGCCCCCCTTCTTTCCGATAAGCGGTCTTTATGGAGAGGGCATCGGAACCTGCCTCGGGTTCGGTGAGACAAAAGGCGCCCAGGGCTTCACCATTTATGACGGGGGGTATGTAGCGCCTTCCCTGCTCCTCGGTTCCGAACCTTGAGATGAGATAGCTGAAGTTTGTGGTGCACATGTTCACCGACATGCCGAACCCCGCCGCCACCTTGCAGAACTCCTCTTTGATAAGGGCGTTGGTCATGAGGTCGGCACCGCCGCCACCGTACGCCTCCGGTATGGTGGAGCCGATAAGCCCGTTTTCCCCTGCCTTCCTGTAGACCTCATGGGGGAATCTTTCTTCCTCGTCGATTTCCCTGGCAATGGGGCCCAGTTCGTTTTCCGCGAACTTGCGGGCCGTGTCTCTCACCATGCGGTGCTCTTCGGTCAAAAGCATGTCCAGAAGTATCTTCATATTGCAGGGTTCCTTGTGAAAAAGGGTGGAGTTGAAAGTGTGAAGGAACAAAAGCCTGAAGAGCCCTTAGGGCTCGCGCAAGAATAAGTTCCCAGAATTGGCGCCCAGGTTTAGGCCAGATTTGGCTGCGCTGATTGAGCAAAACCACAGGAATAGTCGTACTATTTCGAGGATCTTGCGATTGAGGCGCGGTCGAAGATGACCTGAAGATGGGATGCGAAAATGTGAATTTATTTTTGCGCGAGCCCTTAGTCCCGGTCCTTCCTCCTTGCAAGGAGCACCGTGGTGGTACCGGTCTGCACCACTTCACCTCTCTGGTTCACAAGCTCCTTTTCAAAGGTGAGGACCCCGCGATCCCCCTTTGAGGTCTCGCGCATCTCCTTCACCCTCTGAACCACATGCACCGTATCTCCTATCTTTATGGGGATGTGGAATTTCCAGGTCATCCCCATGAACGCAAGGATGGTGCCTTCCATGAGCCCCAGCATCTGGGAGAGGCCCGAGTGAATGACGATCCCGAGCATGCCGTGGGCGATCCTCTCCCCGAAAGGGCCGGCCTTTGCGAATTCCGCATCCGTGTGGAGCTGATTGGTGTCCCAGGAAAGTGCCGCAAAATTGACCACGTCGGCCTCGGTCACCGTGCGGGCCTTTGTGACGAACTCCTGTCCCACGTGAAAATCATCAAAAAAGGATGGATTCATCTCATCTTCCCCTCTATGCCTTGCCGTATGTCTCCCGCAGGACCCTCTTGAGGATCTTGCCTCCGAAGGTGCCTTTCGGCAGTTCGTCTACAAATACCACGGATGTGGGCTTCTTGTGGCTCGCCAGGTGCCGACGGCAGTGATCGATCACCGATTCCTCCGTGATCCCCGAATCCTTTTTGGGAACGATGACCGCCCTGATGGACTCTCCCCATTTGGGGTGGGGAACGCCTATGACGACCCCTTCGGCCACGCCATCGTGATGGGACAGGACCTCCTCTATCTCCCGGCAGTAGACGTTGATACCCCCCGTTTTGATCATGTCCTTGAGACGATCCACCATGTAGAGATATCCCAGGTCGTCGTATTTGCCCATGTCGCCCGTGTGGAGCCACCCCCCCCTCAGGGCACTTTGAGTCTCCTCCGGGTTGTTGTAGTAGCCCTTGAACAGGGTGGGCCCCCTTACGATGATCTCGCCCTCTTCACCCGCAGGCAGATCATGGTCCTCCGGGTCCACGATCCTCACCTCGGTGCACATGTAGGGCCTGCCCACGCTGCCCCACTCCCGGGGCCGGTCCTCGGGCTTCAGTACCGTCACTGCCGGGGACGCCTCTGTCAGGGCGTAGGAGCCGTAGAGCCTCCCGTTGGGCCACAGATACGTGTCCACCTCCTCCTTGAGGTCCGGGTGCAGGAATCCCTGTGTGCACAGCCACCGTTTCATGGATGAGGTGTCCCTGGGCCGCTTCTTGTTGGCATCGAGGAGCATGCGGTATATGGTGGGATTGCCCACGATAAAGGTGGTTCGCTCTTTCTCCACCATGTCCAGATAGATTTCCGGGTCAAAGGTCTTGCTCCCTATAAAGGTGCCCCCCGCATACATGTAGGCCAGGAAACGGCTCAGGGCCGCCGTGTGGTACATCTGCATCGGGTAGTAGATCCGGTCCTCGGGGGTGGGGCTCTGGTTTTCGGTGGTGACGCATATGATGTTCCAGAGAAGGCTCTTGTGGGTGAGGATGGCGCCCTTGGGGTTGCCCGTGGTCCCTCCCGTAAACATGAGGAAGGCCTCGTCTTCCTCCACCACTCCGTTCTCCGGCTCATCCGTGCTCGCCTTTCCCAGCAGTTCCTCGTAGGGAAGGGCAAACCCGGAAGGGGCCTCTCCGAAGGAGACGAGGGTCTTGATCCGGGGAAGGCGGGCCATCATCTCCTCCACCCGGCCGGCAAAATCGCTGTGGAATATCAGGGTGTCGCAATCGGTAGACTCCGCCTCGTGGCAGATATCGTCCAGGGTGCCCCTCGAGTCCAGCGGAACGGTCACGATGCCGGCCTTGAGGTTCCCCAGATACACTTCCATCAGGGGAATGCAATTGTCTGAAAGGGTGGCCGCATGCCCTCCCTTGGTGAGGCCCAGACCCTCAAGGGCGTGTACCCATTGATTCACGCGCCGGTTCATCTGCCCGTAGGTAACGCTTCCCTCGTCGTCCATGCATGCTGTCTTGTTGGGGAACTTTCGGGCCGAGCGGGCGAATGCTTCTCCCAGGGTCATCTCCATGACTGCCTCCTTTCGGGTTTGGACGATTCTCCATCCCGGCGCGGCAAGTCCGGGAAACGGTCGTCATAACAAGAGGGGTCTCTGTTACTTGTCGAGCAACGGGAGGATTTCTTTCGCCTCCTCTACGCCGGCCACTTCAAAACCCAGTTCCCGGACGATCCTGACCGCCTTTTCAACAAGTTCTGCGTTGCTCCTGGCCAGTACTCCCTTGGACAGGTAGACGTTGTCCTCAAATCCCACCCTCAGGTTGCCCCCGAGCAAGACCCCCATGGTCCCCATCGGGATTTGATGGCGGCCGATCCCGATGGCCTGCCAGGTGTAACCGGGAGACAGGCTTTCCTTGAGTGCCAGGAGGTTCTTGAAGGTGGGCGGGATGCCCCCCATGACGCCCAGGACAAAGCTGAACTGGTAAGGGGGATCCAGTATCCCGGCCCGTCTGATCCAGTGATCCACGTTCTGGATCATGGAGAGGTCGTATGCCTCGAACTCGGGCATTACCCCTATCTCTTTCATCTTCCTTGCGTAGAGTTCCATGATGTCCGGGGTGTTGGGAAACAGTTTGCGCCCGAAATTGAGGGAACCCGCGTTGAGAGAGGCCGAATCGGGTCTCAGCTCCAGGACCGGCCTCAGCCTGTCCTCCGGGTTAAGGCCGAGCGTGGTTGCGCCTCCACCGGTGGTGATCTGGGTGATGATAGGGCAGGCGTCCCTTACCGCGGCCAGATAATCCCTGTAAACGTCTATGTCGGGCGTGGGCGCTCCGGTGTCCGGGTTCCTTGCGTGGAGATGGACCACGGCGGCTCCGGCCTCGTAGGCGCGCCGGGTCTCTTCCGCCACCTCTTCTGCTGTTATGGGAAGATTGGGGTTGTCTTCGCGTGTGGGAATGCTACCCGTGGGCGCGACGGTGATGATGACTTTGCGACTCATATCAGGCTCCCCTTTCTCAGGCTATCGAAAAGCGCGCATCCGTCCCGTGGGACCTAAGGGCTCGCTCAAAAATAACTTCACATTTTTACATCTCAGCTTCAGGCCATC
>CAZACO010000228.1:0-6750 GCA_964483185.1 uncultured Desulfobacteraceae bacterium | reverse complement strand
CTCGGTCAGTTCTGCTGAAACGATCACCCTCGGCGCTGAAAACGACTGGGTCCCTTATGCCAGCCAGGACGGCACAGGGATGTCGAATGAGATCGTTCTTGCTGCCTACAAGGCAGTGGGCATTGATGTCACATTCCAGGTAGGGCCTTATAACCGTTTATTGAAGATGGTCAGAGATGGGAGTATCTTAGGGGCCTTTAATGTACCCAAAGAGAGTTCAAATGAAAAGGCCTATATCTTCGGGAAGACCCCGCTTTTCATTGCCTTGTCAGCATATTATCACAACCGCGAGAAACCGCTGTCAGTTACCCGGAAGGAAGATTTGAAAAACGGGGAAAAGGTGGGCGTGGTATTCGACTACGGATATGGCAACTTTTTTGCCAATAATGACCGGATTAGCAAAATAGAGGTGAGATCCGATCTGCTGAATCTGCGAAAGTTGGCCAAAGGGAGGCTTGACGCAACCATATTGTACGACAAAACAGCGAGAAAGCTCATCAGAGAAAACGGGTTGACCGGCAAGATCGAAAAGGCCTTTGACAGCGAACGCGCCGACATCTATGTCGCTTTTTCCAAGCGCTTTCCGAAGGCTCAATATTACGCCGACAAATTGGATGAAGGCCTTGCCATTATCAAGGCCAACGGCGCCTATCAGAAGATCCTGGACGCCTACTAAGAGTTGTGTGTCATTGGGTTTGTTGGGTTTATTGAGTTTGTTGAGTTGCCGTGGCTGTGTGCTGATTGAGAACCTTGCGCCTGACGCCTCGCGCCTTGCGCCTTAATCGTCAATATTCAATATTCAATCCTGAGGGGGTTCGCATCATGCTGGTATTGCTCTTTTATCTGGGTGACACCATGTATACCATGAAATGTGAAAGGGTCAGAGAAGTTGCCCCGATGGTGAAGCTCAAGGAGGTGCCCCATACCCCGGATTACTTTGCCGGCCTTTTCAATTACCGGGGTATTGTTGTCCCGGTCATCGACCTGAGGCGCCTGATACAGAGGCAGCCTTGCCAGATGCGCCTGAGCACCCGAATCATCCTTGTAGATTATCTCAAGGATGATAACACGCCCTACATCATAGGGCTCATGGCGGAACGGGTCACCGAGGCGGTAAGGAAATCAGAAGATGCGTTTGTATCCCCCGGGCTGAGCATGCAAGACGCCCCCTACCTGAGGGGGTTCGTTATGGAAGACAGAGACATGATTCAGTATATTGATTTGGACCTTCTCCCGGAAAAATTTCAGTTCCTACCCATGCTTGAAGGCGGCGATCATGTCCCTGAAGATGATTGAATCTTTTCTTGAAAAAGAGATGGGGCTCTCGGCCGAGGCGATCGGTCCTGAGGTCATTGCCAAGGCAGTGCGTCTTCGAATGGCTGATCTCGGGTTGACGGACATGAAGGGGTATTATGACTATCTGAAGACGACTCAAAATGAACAGGGGATTCTTATGGAAGGCGTGGTCGTACTGGAAACATGGTTTTTCCGGAACAAGAACGCCTTCGTTTTCCTCGTCAATCACGTTACAGAGAAATGGTCTCCAAAACACCGGGGCAACCACCTGCGGGTACTAAGTGTTCCATGCTCTACAGGTGAAGAGCCCTACTCCATTGCAATGGCCCTTATGGATGCAGGGATTAAAAGCGATCGTTTTCGCATTGATGGCGTGGATATAAGTGAGGCGGCGCTTGGCAAGGCAAGATCGGCCGTCTATGCCCAGGGGTCTTTCCGGGGTGATGACCTGTCATTTAGAGAACGCTATTTTGAGCCGAAAGGCGACACGTATCAGCTGCACGCCTCTGTTCGAAAAGAAGTCCGCTTCATCAGAGGGAATGTGTTAAATGATCGGCTCTTGATGGATCAGGCGCCCTATGACATTATTTTCTGTCGTAATCTGTTGATTTATCTGAGCCCGCGAGCAAGACAGCGGACCCTTGAATCCATGGACCGATTGTTGGCCGGTGCCGGGATCCTTTTTGTAGGGCATGCAGAGCGACAGGCTGCCATTGAATGGGGGCTGGCGGGGATCCCTGAGTTCGGTGTTTTTGCCTGTCGGAAAGAACGGAGGAAACGGGAACGGTCTCTCAAACCGAATTTTGTTGCTCAACCCCGGCCCCGGGAGAAGCTATTTGAGAAGGTTGGCAAAAAACTCCAGGCAGTCACCCCGGTAACCCCTGCGTATTCTCCCAGTAAGGTTTCTGAATCAGAAGGGTCGAGTAAACAGCCGGATAACAGGAGATCGCTTGCCGACCTAAAGGATCTGTTTGTCGAAGCCCAGAGATTGGCGGACAGGGGGTCTCTTCCCTCGGCGCTTGCACTCTGCCAGGATTTTTTGTGTGAACATCCTGTCCATGTTCAGGCACATTTCCTGATGGGACTGATACATGAAGCCTTGGACAATGAAGGGAAGGCCGAAGAGTTTTTTAATAAGGCCATCTACCTCGATCCGAACCATTCCGAGGCCCTGAATCACCTCTCGTTTATCATGGAACATCGTGGTGACAAAAAAAGGGCCGCCCATCTGCGAAGGAGGGCCCAACGGATTCCCACGAACCAGGCCACATTCTAAGAGGATCGATGATGCAAAAAGAAGACAGGTGCTGGAAACGGATAGGGGTATGGGGAAAAGAGACGCCCCGCTGTCCCGAGCTTAAACGGGTCATCCACTGCCGCAATTGCGAACTGTTCACCCAGGCAGGCAGGAATCTCCTGGAACGTGACCTCCCTGATCGATACGAGGATGAATGGGGCCAGGTCTTATTGGAAAAAAAGGTGGAAGAACCGACCGGGACCTTCCCGGTGGTCACATTCCGGATTGAAACAGAATGGTTGGCGCTTCCGGCCCAGTTTTTTGCAGAAATTATAGACACGGTTCATATCCACACGATCCCTCACCGAAAAAAACAGGTATTGAAAGGCGTGGTGAACGTTCACGGCGAGATCCAGGTGTGCGTCTCATTAGGTCACCTGATCGGCCTGGAGGAAGAAGAAGTAAAGGAAAAGAAGGAAAAGGCCGACAGGCCGCATGAACGGATGATGGTGGTAAGCAAGGACGGAGATCAATGGGTCTTTCCGGTGGAGGAAATTCACGGGATCCATCATGTCCACCCCGGCCTGTTCCAAAATGTTCCGGTAACCGTTGCCAAATCCAAATCCACATTTACAAAAGGAATTTTCAACTGGGAAGATAAACACGTGGCCCTATTAGATGACGAACTCCTGTTCTACAGCCTCAAAAGGAGCATCCAGTGACAGAAGGGAACGGGCAAGACCCGAACGATCTCTCTATCATGCATCTCTTCCGGACAGAGGTAGAGAGCCATTCCGCGACACTAAGCGACGGACTCCTGGCGCTTGAGACCAACCCGGCCGCCTTGGATAGACTTGAGGCCATGATGCGCGCCGTCCATTCCATAAAGGGGGGCGCTCAGATCGTTGATTTGGATGCCGCCATAAACATAGCAGCGACAATGGAGGCGTGTTTTGTCGCTGCCCAGAAAGGGGAATTATCTTTAGGAACCGATCAAATACAAACCCTTCTGAAGGGTGTTGACATGCTCAAGCGGATTGCCGATGCCGCTGACGAATCGGGATGGCTCTCCGGTCACCAGGCGGAAATCGAAGGCCTGACTGCGGCCATGACCGGAATCCTTACCCTGGAAACGCTTCCTTCATCGAAGATCCCGCCGCAAGGACCCCCACAGACACAAATAAAAACACCCCAACCCCCGGCCGCATCGTCCGTCTCAGGGACCATTTCACCGCAAAAAGGGGATGCAGATCTCGTAGATACAAGCGTCATCTCCGATCCTGCCATGTTAGATCTCTTCCGCACGGAAACCCAAAACCATGTTGCGGCCCTGAACGACGGGCTCCTGGCATTGAAGGACCACCCTGATGCCCTCGATCAACTTGAGCCCTTGATGCGGGCCGCCCACTCCATAAAGGGGGCGTCACGAATCGTGGGTTTTGATGCCGCCGCAAAGATCTCCCATGCCATGGAGGACTGTTTCGTGGCTGCCCAAAAAGGCGAGGTCTCCTTAGCCGCAAGTCAGATCCACCTCCTCCTGAAGGGCGTTGACATGCTCAACCAGATCACTGACGCCGTGGACGAGGCCGGGTCTGAATGGTTTCATAGTCATCAGAAAGAGATGGAACGCCTGATTGTGGACATAAAGGGAATCCTCTCCACGGAAACGCCGATCCCGCCGGAGACGCCCCCGCCTTCCCCCGAAACCCACCCCATCATCTCCGATCCCACCATGTTGGACCTCTTCCAGACAGAGGTGGAAACCCATGTGGCAATACTAAATGACGGTCTGTTGGCA
The DNA here is from genome assembly GCA_964483185.1 of uncultured Desulfobacteraceae bacterium. Taxonomy (GTDB): domain Bacteria; phylum Desulfobacterota; class DSM-4660; order Desulfatiglandales; family Desulfatiglandaceae; genus CAZACO01. The sequence goes on along the minus strand of CAZACO010000228.1, from coordinate 2,419 downwards.
TTGGAAAACAATCCCGGCGCCACAGATCAATTAGAAGCCCTTATGAGAGCGGCCCATTCTATAAAGGGAGGGGCCCGGGTCGTAGGTCTGGACGTCGCCGTCAGGGTGGCCCATGTCATGGAAGACTGTTTTGTCGCTGCCCAGAAGGGCGAGGTCTCCTTGGGCTCCGACCAGATCGATATCCTGCTCCAGATTGTAGATATCCTGACCCAGCTTGCCCAATCTCTTAATGAGAGAGAAACGGATTGGTTAGGTCAGCACCGTGAGGAGATTGACCGTCTGGTTGGCGCCATATCGGCCATCATTGCCGGGGAGACGGCCATTTCGGTCTCTCCCGTGGACGTAACGCCATCCAAAGAGGCGGCCCCACCGGCCATACGCACCTCCGAGCCGGTCTCACCCCTTACAGAGACGGACGTGGGCCTGCCGATTCCCCAGAAAACAGGTGAGACACTCCCCCAGAAAAGTCTGACGGATAAAGACCGCACCGTTCGCGTTACGGCAGCAAAAATCGAGCGCCTCATGGGCCAGGCCGGAGAGGTCGTGGTAAACGCCCGCTGGCTTCCGGCGTTTTCAGAGGCCCTCCTGGAACTCAAGAGAAATCATGGAGAACTGCTCACGATCCTGGATGGATTACAGGAAATCGTTGTACAAAAGGGGAGTGACCCGCAGGCTTCGGAACTGTTGCTCCAGGCCAGGAAAAAAACCAAGGAATACAGTCTCAAGTTAGGGGAGAGGTTGAACCAGTTCGACATATTTAACAGCACCTCCGCTGCCCTTTCCGACCGGCTCTATCATGAGGTTATTTCCGTAAGGATGCGTCCCTTTTCTGACGGGGTTCAGGGTTTTCCGAGGATGGTGCGCGACGTTTCCCGTGAATTGGGCAAGAAAGTCCGGCTCGATATCAGGGGAAAATTGACAGAAGTGGACCGGGACATCTTAGAGAAACTGGATGCGCCCCTTAATCACCTCCTCCGCAACGCCTTGGATCACGGCATCGAGACCCCTCAAGATCGTCTAACCGCCGGGAAGCCTGAAATCGGCACCTTACGTTTAGAGGCTACCCACCGCTCAGGCATGCTCATGATCACCATTTCGGATGACGGCCGGGGCGTCGATCTGGACACATTGAGTCAAAAGATCGTGGAAAAGGGTCTTGCCGGCCCTGATATGGTCAACAAAATGACCGAACTGGAACTCATGGACTTTCTGTTTCTCCCAGGCTTTTCTACGGCGAAAAATGTAACGGATATCTCGGGGCGGGGTGTGGGCCTGGATGTGGTTCGCAATATGGTCCATGAGGTGGGCGGCGTGGTCCGCGCCGTGTCCAAGCCTGGGGAGGGGCTGACCTTTCATATGGAGCTCCCGCTCACGCTCTCCGTGGTCCGCACCTTTTTGGTGGAGATTGCAGGAGAGCCTTACGCCTTTCCACTTGCTCGAATCGAGAGGTGTCTCGAACTCTCACGATCAGAGATCAACACGGTCGAGGACCGCCAGTATTTCAGGTTCGACGACAACAATATCGCCTTGGTTGATATCCACCATGTTTTAGAATTAGAGACCCCTCCGCAGCAGCGGGACGAACTGTTCGTTGTGGTAGTCAGTGACAGGCTGAACTTCTATGGCCTCTCAGTAGATAGTTTCCTGGGCGAATACGACCTTGTGGTCAGGCCGCTGGACCCGCGATTGGGAAAGGTCCCCGACATCAGCTCGGTAGCCGTGATGTTGGACGGATCGCCTGTCCTGATCTTCGACGTGGAGGACCTGGTCCGGTCCATCGACAACCTCCTGACAGGCCGCAGGCTCCGTAAGCTGAGCCGCAAGGCCGGCAGGGAGGCGGCAAAACAGAAAAAACGGATTTTGGTGGTGGATGATTCATTCACCGTTCGGGAAATGGAACGTAAGTTGCTTGAAAACAGAGGATATGAAGTAGAAACCGCGGTGGATGGGGTGGACGGCTGGAATGCAGTACGTGCCGCCCATTATGACATGGTGGTTTCGGATGTGGATATGCCGAGGATGAACGGTATTGAATTCGTTACACAGATCAAACAGCACCCCGACCTCAAATCCCTCCCCGTGATCATTGTTTCCTACAAAGACAAGGAAGAGGACCGGATACTGGGACTGGAAGCAGGCGCCAACTACTATCTCACCAAAAGCAGTTTCGAGGATGACTCCCTCATTCAAGCGGCGGTTGATCTTATCGGGGAGGCGTGATCGTGCGGATCGCCATTGTCAATGATCTGGCCCTGATTGTGGAATTCCTGCGACAGATCGTTACGAAAGCTGCCGGCAATGAGGTCGCCTGGGTAGCCCGGGACGGGGCCGAGGCCGTGGAAAAGTGCGCGGCAGATAGGCCTGACCTGATCCTCATGGACCTGATCATGCCGGTCATGGACGGGGTGGAGGCCACCCG
>CAZACO010000227.1:0-6756 GCA_964483185.1 uncultured Desulfobacteraceae bacterium | reverse complement strand
GTCCGTCTCAAAAACATGAACATGATCGATAAAAGAAATTTGCATCTTGATGTCCCCCTGTTAACCATTAGAACAGTTTATCTGTTTTTGACCTCATATCTGGCATGCAACTATTGATCAGCCGGTAATAAGACCGGCTGACAAATAATACATAGCGTTTAATGCGCCTCCATCTACAACAATGGCTTGACCTGTTATATAACCTGATTCCTCAGACGCCAGAAAAACGGCAGTCCCTGCTATTTCATCGGGATTCCCGAATCGATTCATGGGAACACCTTTGGCTCTTGTCCTTTTCAGATCGTCATTGTGGTAGACATAATCCGTCAAGGGTGTTGTTATGGGACCCGGACTGATGGCATTCACACGTATGTTGTATTTTGCCCACTCCACCGCCATGGCTTGTGTCAGCAAGATCACCCCGGCTTTACTGGGGCTATATGCTCCCATGTATACTTCGGGTGTGTGGCCTGCAACCGAGGCCGTATTGATGATGCAGCCACCCCCCTGTTTGATCATTTCTTTTCCTGCCGCCTGACTGCATAGAAATGTACCTTTCAAATTTACAGCCATTACCCTGTCCCAGTCTTCCTCAGATACCTCCTCAAAAGGACATTTTTTTGCAATACCTGCCACATTGACCAGAATATCGATTTTTCCAAAATGTTTTAGGGCGGCCGCGATCATTTCATTGACTTGTTTTCTATCTGAGACATCCAGCTTAAATGATAAGGATTTGCGACCTAAACCCTGGATCGCTTTCGTTACCTTTTCAGCTGTTTCGGCATTCATATCGGCCACAAGAACATCTGCCCCTTCACGAGAAAAACCAAGGCAAATAGCCTCTCCAATTCCTTGACCACCTCCTGTGACAACGGCAACCTTGTCTTTCAGCTTCATTAATTTCCCTCCTTCTAAAGTCATCCCTTTATCTATTTTTCAAAATCAGTAAGAAGATGGCTTCAGTAACAATACCTGCCGATAGAGGCTCCACCTTTGCACACCTTCATACGAGTAAATGGGCGTTTTTTATTTCTTCATTCTTCTCCAGATCTTCACCCGTGCCGTCAAATCGAATCCTGCCTTTGTCTATGACATAAAGGCGTTCACTCAATCTAAGTGCCATTTCAAAGTTCTGCTCTGCAAACAGGATGGTAATACCCAGGCTCTTCAGCTCCAGAATTTTTTCCTCAAGCACCTCTACCACTATGGGAGAAAGACCTTCTGTAACCTCATCCAAAAGCAGCAGCGTCGGATTGCCCATCAGCGTCCTCCCGACCGCAAGCATCTGTTGTTCTCCACCACTAAGATATCCCCCTTGATGCCTGGACCGCTTCCCAAGGGAAGGGAACAATTCATATACCTTTTCCACGGTCCAACTCTCTGCTTCGGACAGAGGGGGTTTCTGGGCAACTTTTAGATTCTCCCCCACTGTCAGGTCGGGAAATATCATTCGGTCCTGCGGAACAAACCCAAGCCCCATCCTGGCAATCTCATAAGCTGGCAGCCTTTGTATATCAGTCCCCTTATATGTGACATCTCCTGAGCGGCAAGCCGTCAAACCCATGATCGTCCGGAGAGTGGTTGTCTTCCCTGCCCCATTCCTGCCCAAAATGCAGACCGCCTCTTTCTCACACACATGAATGGACACATCAAAGAGAATATGGCTCTTACCATAATAGGTATTTATATCTCTGACTTCTAAGATCATCCTCTTTTCCCCAGATAAACCCTTTTAACCTTTTCATTATTCCGAATATCCTCGGGTAGACCTTCTGCTAATACCTTCCCCTGATCCAGAACAGTAATTCTTTCTGAAATGGAAAAAACCACCTCCATATCGTGCTCGGTAAATAGGACGGTCAACCCTTGATCTTTGGCGACGCGCTCGATGATTTTGAGCTGGGTTGCCGTCTCTCCAATCGACATCCCAGCAGTGGGTTCATCTAAAAGGAGTACTTCCGGATTGACACTGAGAGCAATCCCCAATTCGAGCTGCTTCTGCTGTCCATAGGCAAGGGTTCCAGCGAGGTCAGACGACCGACCGGAGAGCCCGACCATATCCAGTATTTCCTCGCATTCATCCCGAAACATCTTATCACTCGACGAAAAAAAGTTCAGACTCTTTCTAAACCAGGACAATTTAGCCACACGAATGTTTTCAAATGCGTCTAAGTTCGGGAAAATGCTGATCAGTTGAAATGATCGGCCTATGCCTTTTCGGCAAATACGGTGGGGGGACATCTTCGTTATATCCTCACCTTTGAAGATGACCTCGCCTTCGTCCGCGTGGAGATGTCCTGAAATCAGATTGAAAAAGGTGCTCTTTCCGGCGCCGTTCGGACCGATGATCGCATGTATGCTTTCTTTCTTAACCTCAAGGGATACGTTATCTACAGCCCTTAGTCCTCCGAAGGATTTACTCAATGCTTTCGCTTTCAATATCATAAATGCCTCATCAGGATCCCTTTATCTGTTGTCTGAGACCGACGACCCCTCCCGGAAGGAAGTGAACCAGTAAGATAAGAATAACTCCCATAACCACCAATGAATATTGCGTATAGGTTGAAATCACGCTTTCCAGTATGATGACAATAACCGCGCCTAAACCCGGCCCTATAAAACTAAATACTCCCCCCAAGATGCACATCAAAACAACTTCTACAGAGGTCGGATAGTTCAAGTATTCAGTGAACGCGCCCCGGCTTAGCAAAGCGAAGAGAGCCCCGGCAACGCCACAAAAAAAACCTGATATGACAAAGCCGATGAGTAAATGCCTCTTTACATTGATTCCAACGAACTCGGTGCGAATTCTATTATCCCGAATAGCCATGAGAATCCTTCCGAAGGGGGATCTGACGATGACAAACAACAGCAGGACACAACAGCTTACAATTCCCAGGCAAAAATAGTAATAGTTTATCACCGGGGCAACCAGCGACGGCAAAGGTATGCCCACCAACCCGTCATCACCGCCTGTAAACGAGTACCATTTCCACGCAACGCCCCAAATCATCATGGAAAACGCTAATGTGATCATCGCAAAATAGATTCCGGTAAGCCGCAAGCTGAAAAAGCCGATGATCACTGAAAGGAATGCCGGCAAAAGCCCTGCTGCTATCAGTGCGAGAGGCAAAGGCAGACCAGCCTTCATAAGGAGTAACGCACATGTATAGGCGCCTGTGCCGAAAAATGCGGCCTGTCCGAACGGCATTGTCCCGCCGTAGCCAAGCATAAGGTTTGTGGCTATAGCAAACAGAACAAAGATCGACATTTCATTAAGCAGCCGAACATAATATAAGGAGCCATAGAGTGGCACGGTTAGTAGGACAATAATAATCAATACCCACCACCATATTTGTCTTATAAGACTCAATACTCGCATCACTTACCTTTCAATGAGGGGTTTGCCGCATATACCCCAGGGTCGAATAAGGAGAACAAGGGCCATGATAATATATATGCAGACAATCGAAAACTGGGGCAAAAGGAGAATGGCGAACGCCTCCACCAAACCGATAATAAGGGCGCCGATCAACGCCCCGAATATGCTGCCTATTCCCCCGACAACAATTACGATAAAACACTTGATAATCATGCTGCCATCCATTCCGAGCGAAATGGACCCTACCGGAGCCGCGAGAGCACCCGCTACCCCTGCAAGCCAGCAACCGATGATAAAAACCAGGGTGAAAAGCCTGGGCGTATCGATACCTAAGGCCGATACCATTTCCCTGCATGACGCTGAAGCCCTGATTTGTAAACCCAATTTGGTTCTTTTCAGTATGCCCACCAACAGAAAATAGATGATAACACCCATAAGAATCAGAAACAGAGAATAGGAGGGAAAATTTGCTCCACCAAATGACACCCAACCCTCCAGCCAGGATGGTCGGGGAATCGTTCGCGGGCTGGGTCCCCACACGGCCTTTGTTCCATCAAGAAAGACCAGAATCAATCCGTACGTAAGTAGAAGCTGATATAATAAGCCCCTGAGATAGAGGCGGCGAAGTAAAACAACCTCTGTTATCCACCCCAGTGCTGCAATCGCAACGGGTCCAAGAACAAGGGCCATCCAAAAGCCCACACCGGCTTTACCCAAAAGTCCGACAATGGTGGATGCCGTAAAGGCCCCTATCATATAAAAAGACCCATGTGCAAAGTTCAGCACACCGAGTACACTGAAAATCAGGGCAAGCCCGCTGGCAAGGATAAAGAGAACCAATCCGCTACTCAGTCCCGTCACAAATTGTTGCAGGAACAATTCACTGTTTAATTGCATAGTAACCCCCGGGGGGGGCGAACTCGCAAGAAATCCTGCGAGTTCGCACCGCCAATTTTTATTTATTTCTATCCTTCCCGAAGTTTCTTAACTTTCTCCAGAGGCGTCAGGAGGAGTTTCCCATCAATCCTCTTTGGATCTTTGAGAATGCGAAAGTCAGGGTACCTCTCATCCTTATACGTATATCCACCAAACACGGAAACAGCAGCCTGGTGGTCGTAGGGACGCATCCACAGAGGCCCGGCAGGGGTATCAATCGTCAAACCTTCCCAAGCATCAATGACCTTTTCAGTATCGGTTGTGCCTGCTTTTTTGATTGCTTCGGCGAGAAACATCATATTCCAATAGCCTTGGGCAACCCGATTGGAGGGCATCTTACCTGTTCGCTTAAGGACCCGTTCCCTGAAAGGGATATTCTCGGGCAAATCGTTGTTAAAAACATATGAAACGACGGCTGCGATCCCTTCTGGCATTTCATTTCCCATTGCCATAGCCACTGCCAGATCTCCCACATCCGCGATCACGCCTATCTTCTCAAATAGGCCATAACTCTTGGCCTGCTTTATCCAGGCAATCATTTCGTCGCTCCAGTAAGAGAGGAAAATTGCATCTGGTTTGGCGGCCATCACTTGGGTAATATAACCTGAATAATCTGTTGATCTTATGGGGCTGTAAGACTCGCCGATGATTTCCACGTCCGGCCGCAGCTTTTTAAGAGCGGCAGCGAAATCCGCGCACATGTCCCGGCCAAAGGCATAATCGGAACCCATCAGCCAGTATTTTTTCCATTTAGGGTTCATGGCCGCAAACTGTGCATAACCTTTCGATCTCATGTCCGTGTTGTATATGGTCCTAAAGATATACCGATGTCCCTTTTGATTGGTTATCTGGGCACTCTCTGCACCACAAACACTCAGCAGGAACTTATTTTCTTTACAGAAAGATGATACTCCCAAAGTACACGAACTCAGATGTGCCCCAATCAGGAAATCAATTTTTTCTTTAAAGACCAAGGCCATTGCCTCTCTCAGGGCTGTCTTGGGATCGCTCTTTTCATCTCTCGGCACGAGCTCCACCTTTCTCCCCAAAAGGCCCCCTCCGGCGTTAATTTCATCGACTGCCATCTTGATCCCTTCAAGCATGTCAATGCCGCTCAGAGATCCTATCCCGCTCAAAGTAAAAATAACGCCAATCTTAATTGGTTTCGCCTTTGCCAGCCCGTTTCCGCCTGTAAAAACTAAAAAGCACAAAGCAACGATAATCCCGAAAATCACGTACCCTTTTTTTCCTTTCATCCTTTCCTCCTTCCTGATGGCTTACGGTTGACTTTAAGACTACAGCAACGTGCTATAATCACCTCCCATCACCATGCGGTCTATGGCTGAGATGAGAGGGCTTCCACAATTTCACCTGCGCAAAGGTGTGGTCGGCAAAAGCCATGCCTTTGTTTTGCTATCCCTTATGAAAGGTAACCCCTTTTTGATATCTGCTCCAACGCAGAAAGCGCTTCCCCCGGTAGCGGTCCAGTATCAGTTGAGTGTTAGGTTGGCTATGATCAGACGCTGAATTTCAGACGTCCCTTCGGTCACGGTAAACAGACGTCCGTCCCGCCAGTATCGCTGAATCGGATACTCCATCATGTACCCGTATCCCCCATGAATCTGCATCGAATCAGACAAAATCTTCTGTAACGTCTCCGCAGTGAAGAGCTTCACCATGGAAGATTCCTTCCGGACATTCTTTCCCTTATCGTACATGCTGGCCACCCGATAGGTGTAGGTCCGCATAATATCAATGTTCATTGCCATCTCTGCCAGTTTGAATCGCGTATTCTGAAACTTGATAATCGGTTTCCCAAATTGTATCCTCTCCCTGGCATACTGGACCGTCAGATCATAGGCTGCCTGGGCCGTCCCTGTGCACCGGCTTCCATAGGTGATTCTACCCGAGATGAGCGTATCGGATATCATATCAAAGCCGCCGCCCTCTTTATCTCCGATCATATTCTTGGCCGGAACCCGGCAATCTTCAAAAATCAGCTCCCCGGTCTCGATCGATCGGTTACCCACTTTGTCCAGCTTTCGGGCCACGGAAAATCCTTCCGTACCCTTTTCTACAATAAATAAGTTGATACCCACGCCCCGTTTCGATGGATCCGTATAGGCTGCCACAATCACATAATCGCAAATAGGGCCATTTGTAATGAATATCTTGGTCCCATTGATGATGTAATCTTCGCCGTCTCGTACAGCCCTGCTCCTTATGGAAGCAGCATCCGATCCTGAATCGGGCTCTGTAAGGGCAAAGGCGCCGATCTTCTCTCCGCTGGTTGCCGGTACAAGAAACCTCTCCTTCTGTTCGTCAGAGCCAAACCGGTAAATGGGGGCTGTTGCCAGCCCGCCTTGCACCATAAGCGATGCGGCAATCCCTGCATTGACCTTGTTGAGTTCCTCCGCCATAATGCATTCTATAAT
>CAZACO010000226.1:2293-6759 GCA_964483185.1 uncultured Desulfobacteraceae bacterium | reverse complement strand
TATAAACCGATGCTGGGAGACAAGATCCTCATGGGGGGGTTCGAGAGGGTCTACGACACCGTGGGCCACAGTCCTACCCTGAACAGTGCCCTCCGGGTCACGGCCACGGGGGGCACCATCAGCGTGATCGGGATAGGGAAGGAGGTAAAGCTGGATCTAACCCCCTTGTGGCTGAAGCTCCAGACGGTCAAGGGGAGTTACGCCTATGGCTACAATGAGACCGAGGACGGGCCGAAGCAGGCCTTTCAGATGGCACTGGATATGATGGGGGAGGGGAGAATCCGGGTGGAGGACATGCTGACCCATACATTCCCTCTGAAAGACTACCGAAAGATGATTGAGGTCAACATCAACAAGAACATCTCAAAGGCAATGAAAACGGCGATCCGTTTCGAAGATATGTGAGGGGAGTTATCTTGAAAGGCAATTCAGACCCTGCTGCCCGGTTTGATAAGAGAAACGCTCCTTCCTCCTGGCTTCCTCAGAAGCGCCTCCGGCTTGAAACCGGCTTTTTCAGCGATAGCCACTGTCTGCTCAAACCGGTCTTTGGAGACGTGGCCCTTAGGCTCTACTACAAGGAGTCTGCCCTGAGGCCTGAGGACCTTCCATATCTGATCGAAGAACAAGCCCTGGTCCGGGACTTCGTGGACCACGTGAATGGCGGCGGTAAAATCCACCTGCCCTGAAAGGTCATCCAGGTCGTACCCGTCTGCGCCGACCCGGCGAAGCTCAATCCTGTCAAGAAGCCCGGCCCTTTGGGCCCTGCGGCCCAGGACAGTGAGCATCTTGTCCTGTATCTCCACGGCGATCACACGGCCCTCCGGTCCGACCATGCGGGCCAAATGGAGCGTGAAAAAACCCATGCCGCAGCCGGGCTCTAAGACGACCATCCCCTCGCGGACAAACTGCCCGAATATCTTGTCCGGGTTTTCCACCAGCTTCCTCAGCGGATTCAGGAGAAAATATCCGATCCAGGGGGGACACACGCGCTCGGCCATGTGATGTGCTCCAGGTCTCGTGAATGGGGTTGACTCGTTGAAACAACACTTGATAATGGATGGGGAGAGCCGCATCCGGTCAGGAAGACTAGAGGAATTGCGCCGGAATGTCAATCAGGAGTTTCCGAAGCTGGAAAAAGTAGAAGTGCCTAAAGTGTCTAAAGTTGATGTGTATTTTTTCCCGATAACATCGGGATTAGATCTCTATCTTTGCAATGGTTCATAGGTTCTGGGTTCAACGTTCAGGGTTAGGGACACGGACAACATTGAATATCACCCTAAAAGGCTGCAAGACACTATGGCTTTGACAAAACACTTACGCTGAGTGCCTATTTTCGGACTTGAAATGACGGCCTTGGGGTCTCCTATGTGTATACGCCTCCAAAATGGAATCCGTTGAGCAAGAATGCAACACTGAACCTCTGAACCTTTGAACCCGTGAACGGTTACCCAGCTTTTTCACCCCGCTTTAGCGGGGCTTCACCAACGAGGAAGATAGTGCATGTTCGACACAATTCAGATCAACGTTAAGATATTCATAACCCTTTTCATGGCCGTCTTTGTAACGGCCACAGGGGCCGGTCTCGTTGCCCCGTTGCTCCCTGTGTATGCCCATGAACTCGGGGCGGGCGGTCTACAGATCGGTCTCATATTCGGGGCCTTTTCCCTGACACGGACGCTCTTTGTCCCCTATTTTGGAAAACGCTCCGACCGGAAAGCAAAGAAACCCCTCCTGACAGCCGGTCTCTTCATCTATTTCATGGTCTCGTTTCTGTTCATGATCTCGAGAAGCGTGGAGATGCTGATCGTGCTCCGGCTGGGGCAGGGGTTTGCCTCGGCCATGATCCTGCCGGTGGCCCAGGCCTACATTGGAGAAATCACGCCGGCGCACAAAGAAGGACGTATCATGGGCCTGTTCAACGTCTCCCTCTATGCCGGACTCAGCGCCGGGCCGTTCATGGGCGGCCTGGTAAAAGACTGGTTCAGTATCCAGGCCTCATTCTTAGGTATGGGGGGGTTGACATTCTTGGGTTTTGTGCTCTGCCTTATGTTCCTTCCGGCAGAAGCCGTAGCCGGAAAATATGGCGCCCCCGAATCCAGAAGGCCGGTCCCCTATATGAAGCTATTAAAGATCCCCTCGGTCTTCTCTCTTTTTGCCTTCCGGGTCTGTTTCACCACCTGCATCGGTATTACCTGGGCCTTCCTGCCTCTCTTGGCGAATACCCGGCTGGCCCTGTCCAGTTCGGCGATCGGGATTGTGGTCATGATAAATGTCCTTATTGCAGGGATTCTGCAGGTACCGATGGGGTATCTGGCAGACCGGTTCGGCAAAAAGACCCTGACGATTTCAGGCGGGATCCTGGCGATCCTGGCCGTTCTCTATCTGGACAGGGCCCAATCCTTCTGGGAACTGTTCCTTGCCAACGGGATTTTTGGGATCGCCGGGGGCGTATCTTTCCCGGCCATCATGGCCATCGGTGTTATTGAGGGGAGGCGAACCCAGGCGATGGGTTCCATCATGGGCCTCCTTGCTCTGGGACACAGTCTCGGCATGCTCGCCGGTCCCGTACTTGCCGGCATCCTGCTTGACTTTTTCCCTTTCAGCACGATATTCATCTTCGGGGCGATCATACTGATCCTTGGCACAGGCATATTCTGGAGGAACAACTGAAGAATGAAAAAATCGCCAGGCTCATTTGAGGTTGACCTGTTTCCGGCAGAGGTGGATAGCCCGGACCATCCCTATGCCGCTCAATTCAAAGAGATGCTGGAAAGAGTGGCAGGGGAATATGACTGCGAGCTTCTTTCTTTTGAGATTCATGAGGGGACCGTCAGTTTTTCCTTTGACAGCGATGTGCTCACTGCCGAGATCATCGAAATACTAAAAGAAAATGCCTAAATGAAATGACTAAAGTGATCTAAAGTGCCTAAAGTGCCTAAAATGCCTAAAGTTGTTGTGCGCCTTCGGCGCGGCCTTACAAAGGCAAATTGAGTTTTTTCATTTTGTTTAAAATCATCGGAGAGAAGCGACCCCATAACTTTAGGCACTTTAGTTCATTTTAGGCACTTTAGGCACTTCTTTCTATCCTTCTTATGAAAGCAAACCTTGATCATATTGCCGTGGTGTTGGTGCAGCCCCAGATTCCGGAAAACATCGGGGCTGCGGCCCGTGCCATGCATAATATGGGACTGAAGAGACTGGTCTTGGTGAAACCCAAGAACTGCGATCTGTGCCGTGTGGTCAAGACAGCGACCGGAAGTTCGATTGACTTGATTGAAAAGATGGCGGTCTATGACGATCTGAGAGAGGCGCTTGCGCCGTATCACTATCTGGTGGGCACCACGGCCCGCACCGGCTCCTCGAGGCCTACGATGACGCGGCCCCGTGCCCTTGCCCGGCATCTTGTCTCCCTCTCACAGAATAATCTGGTGGGCGTCCTCTTCGGGCCGGAAGACCGCGGCCTCTCCAATGACCAGCTCCGCCACTGCCATACCCATGTGACGATCCCTACGGCCTCTTTTTCATCCCTGAACCTGGCCCAGGCGGTCATGATCGTCTGTTACGAAATCCTTCTGGCCACAAGGGACGCCCCTGATGAGGTGTTGCCGCGCCTGGCCAACAGCTTTGAAATGGAGGGCATGTACGACCACCTGAAGGAGGTGCTTCTTAGAATTGGATTTATCAATCCCCAGAATCCCGAACACTGGATCGGCAATATCCGTCGATTTCTCTCGAGGTTTCCCCTCAGGGCCCGGGAGGTGCGGATCATCAGAGGTATCTGTCGTCAAATAGACTGGTATACGTCTCAGGTGGAAAAACAGGGAAAGAAGTGAAGTAGAGGTTCAGGGGTTCAAAGTTCAAAGGTTCAGAGGTTCAGCGTTTGCCAGCATCCAGCATCCAGCACCCAGTTTTCAGGCAAGCAGGGCATCCCAGTCCAAGGTTTTGAAGGTCTTGTGTAGGAAATGGTCATCCTCCACGATGTTGAAGGAGAGGTCATCAAAGATCTTCCTGGCAATCGGCTCTATTGCTGCCAGGGGGATGACCTGGTCGTCCCTCCCGTGGTAGATCCGGACCGGCACGGAAAGCGTGCTCTGCTTACGGGGGGTGAATTCGATCATATTGATGGCCGGGGCAAGGAGGATTACCCGCTTCACATGAGGCGCATTCTCCAAGGCGAAGAGGGTGGCCATAAGCCCGCCGAAACTGGATCCCACGATCCTGATCTCCGATTTTCCGGAGAGAAACCGGTACAGCTTTTCCATGCGTTCCGGCAGAGGACCCTCAAATGTGGGGAGGATCATATCGGGGTATTTTTCCCGGAAGAAGACCGCCTTGGTCCCCCGATTGCTACTCTCTAAACCGTGGATGAAGATTCGGTTGATCATGGGAAGTGTCTAAAGTGATCTAAAGTGAACTAAAGTGCCTAAAGTTAACAAACTCCGAATCCATTTCAAAACGGGTGATAA
>CAZACO010000226.1:0-2193 GCA_964483185.1 uncultured Desulfobacteraceae bacterium | reverse complement strand
ATATTTTTTAAATGTATCGCCGAAGGCGTACCGCAACTTTAGGCACTTTAGTCACTTCAAACTTTAGGCACTTGACTTGTGCTCTGTTATTCACATCCGATTCGTTTTCTGAGTTGGCTCTCGCGGGCGGCTGTGATTTCGGCCTCGGTTGCCGGCCGGATGGCCACGACCTCCACATCCATGGATGCGGAGATGCCCGCCATCGGCTCGTTGAAATCCACCCGCACCGTATCCTCTCTGACCTCCAGGACCTTGAAGGAGACCAGGCTGCCCATTTTCATCTGGCGATAGAACTTCCCTTCCCGGAGCCTCTGCCTGATCAGGCCTTTCTTGGGGATTTCTCGGATCAAAGACGGGTCATGCTCTCCATAGATTTCGGAAGCCGGTATCTGAAGCGCGAATTTTTGTCCCACCCTTGCCCCTTCCAAGGCCGCTTCGAGGGTCGGGACCTGTTCCTCAACGCCGAAAATAAACCGGATCTCCTCCCGAGGAAGCTTTTTAAACTCGCCCGGGGCGATTTCGGTGGTCATGGTAAACCGGATGGTTACGGCCGTGTCCTGCTTGATTTTGTCCATGGGTGTTCCCGGTGCCGCCTCATCGGATTTCCAGGATTTCAAATTCCTGGATTCCTCGAGGGATCTTTATCTTCACTTCATCCCCGACAGATCGTCCAATCAATCCACGGCCAAGAGGCGATTCGATCGATATCTTTCCGTTTTCAGGCGCCGATTCATAAGGGCCGACGAGTTGATAGCTCACCTCTTCGTCTGTGCTCAGGTCATATAAAAGGACGGTCCGGCCGAAGACAACACGATCGGTCGGTCCCTCATCGATATTGATGACGTCTGCCTTGCCCAAGGCGTCCTTTAATTCATTGATTTTACCCTCCAAGAAAGACTGCCTTTCCTTGGCGGCATGATATTCTGCATTTTCGCTGATATCGCCGTGACTTCGGGCCTCTGCAATCGCCTTGATATTCATGGGTCTCTCTACTGTTGCGAGGCGGTTCAGCTCATCTCTCAGCTTTTCAAGGCCCTCTTGGGTGATCGGCATTTTTTCCATGTTTGCATTACTCCATCACAAGTTTCAGTAATTTATTGTCATTCAATAGTGATGCATTCGTAAAAAGTCAAAATCTCGCGCAAAGGCGCAAAGCTCGCAAAGTTAACTTGTTAATATTAAAAGATCTTTTCTTCGCGTTCTTGGCGTCTTTGCGAGAAAACATACTTTTTACGGGACCATCAATAGTCATTCAATAGTCATTCGGTTGTTAAAGGGAATTCCGATCATCAATCAACAATCATCAATCTCAACCCCCCAGCCCTAACGCCATTCCAGCCTGTCTGATACACAGAGAGACGGCATAGGCCACAACGAGATTGAAAGCAATGGAAAACCCGGCCCACCCCCAGGAGCTTTCCCTGCGGGTACTGATGACAGTGGCAATGCAGGGGACATAAAGCATGGTAAAAATAATGAGCGTAAAGGCCTGCAAGGGGTTCCAGCCCGGATACCTTTTGAGCCGTTCAGAAAGGGAACCGGTTTTTTCAGGATCCACTTCGCCCAAAGAGTATGCGGTTCCGAGGGTGGAGACGACCACCTCTTTGGCGGCGAAGCCGCCGACCAATGCGATATTGGTTCTGTATTCAAACCCAAGCGGCCCTGTAATGGTCTCCAGGCGCTGGCCGATCCACCCGGCGATCGTCCCCTTTAGTGCGGTCTCCTGCTCCAATGTCTTATTATAGCCTATTCGGTTTCTAAATGCCAGGTATCTAGAAGCGGCTTTGTGATAGGCTTCATCGATTTTTTCCCTGTCGATATTTCCATCCTCGATGTCTGATGCGACCCGGGCCACATGGGTTAACTCCAGGTGATGTCTTCGGACCTTTCAGGATGGTAGCCCGGAGGACCTTGGCGGCAAAAAGGGCGAAGAGTCATGAGAGGGTCAGAACAAAATCCCTGAGCTTGACTGCGACGGGGTCCCTGAGAGGCGCCCGGCCCTGGATCTTGATGATGGTTTCAGGGACCAGCCCCATTTCCCTCAGTCTCCTTCCCATATCGCCGGTCGCAGCAACTTTTTTTATAATGCCTCCCTGGTTATCTGACATCTCCCGCATTTTAATGACCTTTTTCATGGTGAGTGTTCACTCCGGTTTTTCAAGGTTAAGGGGTTCAAGGTTCAGCTCCGCCTCT
>CAZACO010000225.1:0-6763 GCA_964483185.1 uncultured Desulfobacteraceae bacterium | reverse complement strand
GACGGAGGGCGACGGCCCGGCCGATGCCCCGTGATCCCCCTGTGACAAGGGCCACTTTACCTGTAAGCGAAGGCTCCAATCCTATTCCCCATATTCAAGGAGATATGTCCAAGGCGTACCTGTAGGGACCCCATACTTAATCCTTAATCCCTGCAAGGTACTTAGCGATATTCTTCTTTGATTCCAGATCATACCCTGAGCGAATCCCTATTTTCTCCATAATGGGGGAACCTCCGCCATGAACCCCTGCATACTGACCCCACCCAGCCATGGCAGAACAGGAAAAATCTGAGATAAATCGATAGAGGCGATGCAGTTTTTCTGCGGAGACCCCGGGCTTGCGGCTTATATATTTTTCAAGATCAGGCCCTGTTTCAGGATTCAGCCAGTCTTCTTCCGGAGGGATAGTGGAAGGCAATCCGCCCGCGATAGAATTGAGTATATCATATTCATGATAGATATTCATACCGGCCATATACCTCCCCGTATTGGAATAGAGAAATTCAGGGGTATAAATCCCCGAGGAAGACTTCTTGGCCCGCGCCGCAGCGGCAATTCCCGAGGCATAAACGAGCTCAGCGATGACCATCAATTCTGTCAATTCGTCCACAATATGGGGTGAACTCCCAACCCCGTTGTATTCGGCCACGAGGGCAGTGGCCCCTAAGATGATGTCTGTGATAGCGGGTTTACAGCCGCAGTAGGAGTGGCGGTGAAAACCGGCAAAGGTCAGGGCCAGTCTTCCGGCGAATTCCCACTCCCCGCACATGAACACCCGCTCCCAGGAGACAAAAACATCATCGAAAACCACCACCGAGTCCGCCACGCCATACCGGTTGTATGGGGCCTTGAGCTCTATCCTGGGCCTGGGCGCAACGATCCGTGATATTATCTTGACCCCCTCCGCATCGGCGGGGATGGCAAATGAAACAGCCCATTCGCCCTCTTCTTCTGTGAAGGTCCTCGTAGGGATCACAAGATGCTCATCCACATAAGGGCCCATGGTGATATGATTCTTGGCCCCTCGCACCACAATCCCTTTGCTGTTTTTTTCTACCACATGAAGGTAGAGATCAGGATCTTCCTGCTGAGAAGGTCTCGCCTTTCTATCCCCTTTCACATCGGTCATGGCTGTACTTCCCACCAGATCGTTGGCCTGATAATACTTCGCGAACTCCAGGAAGTTATCATGGTAATTTGTGCCCTTGGCGTCATCGATATCTTTTGTTACGACCCCTATGGCATTCAAGGTATCCGTGGCCATACAGCGCTGGGCACATCCGCCAACACGGTGACAACACAATCTCTTCATTTCCTGCTGTTTGTAGAGGTCTTCGATGCTCAAGTTTAAAGCGGTAAAACGGTTTATCTCTTCACCGGTCAGGTGAGAACGGGTCACCATCAGGTCCTTCAAATCGGGATCATTGACTGAATCAAAGGTAATCCTGAGGGTATTGATCGCAATTTCAAGCATCGGATCGTCACGCCCGATCTTTTTTCCGTGGGCATAGACGTTGGGTCTCATTTTGCTCAGTCTTGCAACATATTCATCTGATGTCTTAAGGGCCATAGCCATCCTCCGTTTCGTTTCTGTTTTATCCGGTTTCAATCGTCAGGTTTTCAAAAAAAATCGCTTGTGCGGTAACACAGCCGATCCCGCCGGTCACCTGAAGCACCTGACCTGTAACGTATTTTGCCTAAAAGGTCTAATCCCTCCGACACATCCATGAATAATGCGATGAACGTTTACTGACGCATCAAACATTTCCCGGGCCATCCCTCCCGTAAGGGCCTCCGCGCCGGCCTTTACCGTTTCATAATAAAGGGGATCAACGAATTTATCCCCGGCCCGTGGGCGAACCTGTCTATCAGACCGGTTCCGGTCTCCAGCCCACAGGGTTTACCCCAACGTTGCAAAAGTCGAGGATGCCGCAGATCCTAGGCGTCGAGGGTGAAGCTGCCCCGCCAGGCGGGGCCGTCGAACCCTCGACAATCCTCCAGAGGCGGACAGGCTCCGGAGATGCAGGTTGAGCTTGCGAAATCCCGCCGCGGGATATCATCGGCTTTCCCGGAGGGTAAATAAAATGGCTGTCTTTTCCTGCTTTCAGGATGCCACCTGTAGTGGATTTCAGGAATGCATTAACACTTTGAAAATAGTCTGTATTTTTAGACTTTAGACTTATTTTGCCATTTTATTTATGCAACCAAGGGGTTTACCGCCCGCGAAACAGACTTCTTATGTTGGAGGAAAGGATCTTTAGAATGTGGTTCTTCAAATTCTAATGAATTCAATTGGGGGTCATATTCCCGACCGAATGGTCAGCTTCCGACTGCCCGTTGCTTAACCTGGAAACGTTCTCTTGTCAAGCAAAAAAATATAAAACATCCATCTGGATTTTGGCTCATTCAGGAAACTTGCCGATCCTTTCACCTGGCGAGTCCTTGCGTCAATCCATTCCCTCATTTTAGGAATTAAGGGAAAAAATCTCCTCAGGCAGAATCTTGGTCAACGGATGCGGCACCGGCTTTTCCAAGGTCATTTTTTTAAAGCCTACAGCTTGACACGGGTGAATGCAATATAATATTTAAAAGCATCTTACTGATTCGGTCTATAACTCCGATACACAACCCTGACAGGCAAATTCCTTCGCAGGACACTCAGGGAAAAAGGGACATTAAAAAGCAAATAAAGGAGGACTCATGAAACTCATCAATGGAGCGGAATATATTGAAAGCCTGACGAAGCTGCACCCAAGGATCTATTATAAGGGCAAGAAAATAGAGGATGTGACCCGTCACCCGGCCACATCCCCCCATGTGCGGGCCGCAGCCATGACCTATGCCTTGGCCAGTGACGAGGAGTATAAGGATCTGGCCACGGCCACCTCACATCTGACCGGGAGGACCATCAGCCGTTTCACACACGTACATCAGAACATGGAGGACCTGATCAAAAAGATCAAGCTCCTGCGGGTGCTCGGCCAGAAGACCGCAACCTGTTTTCAAAGGTGCGTGGGCCATGACGGCATCAATGCCACCTACTCCGTGGTCTATGAAATCGATAAGAAATACGGGACCGACTATCTTGAAAGATTTAAGAAATGGTTGATCTATATTCAGGACGAAAATCTGATGGTGGTGGGAGCCATGACCGATCCTAAGGGCGACCGGTCCAAGAGTCCTGCTAACCAGCCCGATCCTGACCAATATGTTCATATCGTTGAGCGGCGGGATGACGGGATTGTGATCAGAGGGGCCAAACTCCATATGACCGGAGCAGTCAATTCGCACGAAATCCTGATCATGCCCACGACGGCCATGGATGATCAGTCAAAAGACTATGCCATTGTCTGCGCTATACCGATTGACGATCCGGGGATCACCATGATCTTTGGCCGCCAGGCCAGTGATTACCGTCGCGACTTGAAAGAGCGGATTGACGTGGGCAAGCCCTCTTTCGGGGCCGTGGGCGGCGAAGCGATTATCGCCTTCGAAGATGTGTTCGTGCCCACTGAGAGAGTGTTCATGAATGGCGAGACAGATTTTACGGGTGAGCTTGTCTACCGATTTGCCGCCCACCACCGCGCCAATTACGGGGCCTGCAAGACCGGACTTATGGATGTATTGACCGGAGCGGTCAGTTACTTAGCGCAAATCCAGGGAACCGCCAGGGCCTCCCATGTCAAGGACAAGGTCACAGAGATGATCCATCTGTGCGAGACCCTCTACAGCTCCTCCATTGCCTGTTCGGCCGAGGGGTGGCCCACCCCTTCGGGTGCCTACATGGTGGACACCATGCTGGCCAATGTCTGCAAACAGAACGTCACCCGGTTTCACTTTGAGATCGCCCGGTTAGCCGTAGACTTGGCGGGTGGGTTTCTCGCCACCCTGCCCAGCCAGTACGACCTGGAAAGCGAGGAGGTCGGTCACCTGGTTAAGAAGTATTTTTCCGGTGTAGAAGGGATCCCCACCGAACACCGTATCAAGATCGCCCGGCTGATTGAGGCCATGACCGGAGGGACCGCTTTGGTGGAATCGATGCACGGAGCGGGTTCGCCGCAGGCACAACGGGTGATGATTTTCCGTGAAGGTGAATTGGATAAAAAGATCAGGCTTGCAAAAAACCTGTTAGGAATCCCGGTCAAGGACAAATAGAGTTTCAGGTTTCGGGTGTCAGTTCCGCCTGCTTCAGCGTTTCAGGATAGCCAATTTTTTCATTATGTTATCCTGTATCCAGTGACTGTCCCACCACTCAGTCGGATTAACGAACAGTCCACTGACCATAACACCGTAATGGAGATGATCGCCCCCGGCTAACCCGGTCTGCCCGGTTGTTCCGATGATCTCCTCTTTCTTCACCTCCTGCCCCATTTGTACGCCGATGCTGCTGAGATGGGAATAGGTGGAGGCAAGGCCCTGACCGTGATCCAAAACTACGGTAAGCCCATAGATGCCAAGAGGTTCGGCAAAAATCACCCGGCCGTTGTTGGCGGCCTGGACCGGGGAATTGGCTAAAGAGGCCAGATCGACGCCCATATGGGTCTGTTCGTCGATTTTCTCCCCTTTATAATAATAGATCCGCCCATCTCCGAACCTTGCCATGGTGGCGGCGTTCTTGAGTCTCAGCCAGACCCCTTCCCAGAGCCTCTCAGGGCTTGTTTTTGTCTTCAGATTGTAGAAAATCAAAGCGTTTTCACGTCTCAGATCCTGATTAATCTTAAGGAACTTCGTGATCTCTTCACCGGCAACGTCTTTGAGATACGGAGAGAAATAGGGGAATATCCGCTCCAGGAACCGATCCGTTATATTGATTTTCTCTGTACGGAAACGTTTCTTGCGGATATGGCAGTGAAATATGCCCTTTGAACGGTTCCCTGCCTTATCTTCCGCCCAAAGATAGATGTCCGGCCTCTCCTTGATATCTACCGGGATCCCAAAATAACAGACATGCATCCCTTCCTGCGCTCCTTCTGCGGCTCGAAAACCAGGGAAGAAATCGTTGTTTACAAAAAGCCCGCTTTTTGTCGCATCAGAGGTCGTCTGGTAAACAACCAGGCAGCTTCCGCCTGTATTGACATAGTTAAGCCTGCTCAAGGCCCTGATGGCCGGGGGGATCGTGTCAATAATCATCTTATGTTCGAATATGGACAGGTTCCCGTCTCCGCCACTTCTTCTTGAATAATCCCAGACGGATACGCAGAGGTCCACCCGGCCCTGGGCCAGGTTCAGTTTTGTGGGGTCAATGGAAAAATGGGTTTCAAAGCGATGGGTGCCCCTGCGATTGAGCAACCCTTCAAAAGGGAACACCTCTTCGAGAACAGTGATATTCCTGTCTGCCTGCTTCACGGAAACCTTGACACGCCTAAGCCCCCTTTTCATATCTATTGCGGTGAGTGCAAGCTCTTGTTTGTCGGTAAGAAATTCGGCTAACGGCGCCAATTGAATCTCGGGTTTTTCTGACTCGAAAATAGTCAATAAAAACCAGGAGAGACACCCCAAGACCACGATTATCGAACTAACGGCCAGGATCAGGCCTATATTTCGTTTTTTGCCCATACGATTGTGTCACCTTGTATGATATGTCATCATATCGCCTAATCCGGATAGACCGGAACCCAAGAGAGATATTACCACGAAGCACACGAAGGGCACGAAAATACAATTTCTCAGGGTTTTATGATGTCTTCGTGTTCTTCGTGGTGAACAATTCACTGCGCGTTTTGAACATACATCTATTCAAAAGATCTACGAAAAAATGCAAGCACTTACAAATTAAGCCTCTAAAGAGGCCAGAAATACCTTGAAGACACGCGTCTGAAATAGTATCAGTTGTATCCTTGATTATACGTGAGTAACCCGGTCTTTCTGCCTCACAACATATTGTAAGCGCCTAGGGCCTAAAGCACTGTGCAAGAATCGTTGATCGTGCCGCGTCTATTAAATAGCAATAAAGCTCGCTCAAGGCAAATGTTTTTCTGTTATCAAAGGAGGATACTGTGAAAACGGATCGCTATATCGGTGTCATCGGGGCAGGCGCGTGCCCTGCCCACACATACGACATTGCAAGGAACCTCGGTTTTGAGATAGGGGAAAGGGGGTGGACCCTTGTCTGCGGCGGGCTCAAAGGCGTCATGGAAGGAGCGGCGCGAGGATGCTTCGAAGCAGGCGGCATGACAGTAGGGATACTTCCGGGGCTCGACAGGACATCGGCCAATCCGTACATCACGGTTCCGGTTCCTACAGGCCTGGGGGATGGGCGCAACGTTATTGTGGTTCGGTCTTCCGATCTCCTCGTTGCGGTTTCGGGAGGATACGGCACCCTCTCGGAAATAGCCTTGGCCCTCAAGGCAAACAAACCGGTCATCGGGCTTGAGACCTGGAAAGAGATCCCCGGGGTTCACTATGCGCGAGACTACCAGGAAGCCGTTCAACTCATGACGACCCTGCTCCCGTTTAAAGATGAACGTCCAACATCCAACATCGAACATCCAACGTCGAATGAAAAAACCATTGTCCAACGTTGAATGGCTATTCCCTTTTCTTTTCAGACCGTTTGATACTCCTCACAAATATCGAAGGCAGTTCACTTTGCTCATCCAACCTATATTGGTGAGAGAATAAATTCGACGTTTATCTCTTCCTTTCATTCAAAATTCGATGTTGGGCGTTCGATGTTCGATGTTCATTTTTTTCAATGAACCTTCCACAGTCCATCCGGCGAAAAACGACTTCTGCCCTGAATTCCTCAACTTCCGATTTTCTC
>CAZACO010000224.1:0-6767 GCA_964483185.1 uncultured Desulfobacteraceae bacterium | reverse complement strand
GCCGACCGGCTCAAGTTGACCATTGTGCTGGTGGAACATGATATGAGTGTGGTGATGGAGATCTCGGATGAGGTCATGGTGCTGCATGAAGGAAGGACCCTTGCAGAAGGAAGCCCTAAGAAAATCAGTGATAATGAGGAAGTCCAACGGGTATATCTGGGGGGCAGGAAATGAGTATGCTGGCATTGGAAAACATCAATACCTTCTACGAGAACAGTCACGTTCTTCATGACGTGTCTCTTGAAGTGGGTGAAGGGGAAATCGTCGTCCTGCTCGGCAGGAATGGTGTCGGCAAAACCACAACCCTCAAAAGCATTATGGGCATTCAGCCCCCCAAGACGGGCAGAATCCTTTTCCAGGGGAAAGACATCGCCGGAATGCAGCCCCACCAGATCGCCAGGCTGGGGATTGCCCTTGTGCCGGAAGACCGTCGTATCATTCCAAATCTCACCGTCTTTGAAAACCTGAAGATGGGCATGCTCATCCGCAAAAAGACTATCCACATGGAAGAAAAACTGCAACTGGTCTTTGACTACTTCCCCAGGCTAAAGGAACGTTTGAACCAACGGGGGGAAAGCCTTTCCGGCGGGGAGCAACAGATGTTGACCATTGCCAGGGCCCTGGTCTCCGAACCCCGGCTCATGTTGATCGATGAACCCACAGAAGGGGTCATGCCGATTCTTGTGGACGAAATCGCAGGAATCCTCAAGCGGTTGCATAAGGATGGTGTCACCCTGTTGCTTGTGGAGCAAAACTATGAAATGTCCCTCAGCCTCAGCGAGAACGAGCGTGCCTATGTGATCGAAAAGGGACAGATCCGCATGTGTGGAACACCGGGAGAGCTGCAGGCATGCCAGATCGAGGTGGAGAAATATCTGGGGGTGAAGATCTAGGGATTGGGTCTGGATGCCGGTTTCCGGCTACGCGGTACCGGAGATACTGAAATAGGGAGGAAACCATGTTTCGTGCACTGTTGGACTTTACGCCGACCCTGTCCAAGGCGCTTATCGCCAAGGGCGTGGCTGCCCTGCCCCAGGTCCTGAAGGCCTTTCAAAAGGGGAAGATGGTGATCTCCACCGGAACCACCACCACCCATCTCTATCACGAACTCTGCGGGGAATGGCCGGAAGGGCCCCTGGCCTGCGGCATGGTTACGGGTAAAGGGCTCTGTGTGGGCCGGGGTATGACCGCATTCTTGGGCGCCCACGGATATGCCAAATACTGGGTTTTTGAGCGGGGAAAGCCTCTTCAGACAGAGGATCTGGACGAGGTTCTGGCCGGCTGCACCGCGGACGACGTTTTTATCAAAGGCGCCAATGCCCTGGACGCCCGGCGGGGACACGCCGGAGTGCTGCTCGGCATGGAGAACGGGGGGACCATGGGAAAGGCCATGGGCCATGTCATGGCCAAAGGGGTCCGTTTCATTATCCCCGTAGGGCTTGAAAAGACCGTCATCGGTTCGGTGGCAGACCACGCCAGGGAGATGGGCATCCATCGGCTGGACTACACATCGGGCATGCCTGTAGGGCTCATGCCTCTTTCAGGAGAGGTGGTGACGGAGATTGAGGCCATGCAACAGCTTGCCCGGGTCGAGGTATGTCATGTGGCTTCCGGAGGGATTTCCGGCGGAGAGGGATCGGTTGTCTTGCTGGTAAAGGGGGAAAAGGATCAGGTGAAAAAGATCCTTTCCGTCTATGAAGCGTTGAGAAAGCAGGTTGTTGGGGATACTTCAAGAAGCGAACCGGCCCTGTGCGCAGAACACAAATGGCCTCACTGCATCGAGAAAAACGTCTTTTTCAGACAGAATGTAAAAGAGAAAAAATGACCACGCCGCCCGGTAAAAAAGGCCGAGTCGGCGCAGTAAACCATGCGAACAAAGACAACACCGGCATCCTCCCCGTCATGGATGGAAGCCAGGTGTTAAAAAAATCGACCTTTAAGGAGAGCCTCATGAAGATCAAAGGGAGTATCATTGATTTGACCCAAGAAATCTATACGGGCATGCCGGTTTACCCCGGTCACGCCAAGACCGTCATCTGGGAGCACATGTCCCATGAAGAATCCGGGCGCATGATCGGTACCGGTTTTTCATATCAGTCCAGCGGCCTCATGATGTGTGACCACGGCCCGACCCACATCGACTCCATCAGCCATCTGTCCACGGATCCCAACGCGCCCTCCGTGGACCAGATCCCCCTGAACTACTGCGTCACTTCGGCCATTTGCATCGATGTGAGCGAGGTTGCGCCGCAGACCCAGTTTGGGCCAGACAGGATAGAGGCCGAACTTCAACGCTGGAATCTGGAGATACGCCAAGGAGACACCGTCCTCTTTTATACAGGCCATTACAACAGGTTCTATGGGAAATCGGAGTATGCTACCCACCAACCGGGCCTGAACCGGGAGGCCACCGAGTATATGATCGACAAGGGGGCCGTCAACTTCGGGGTGGACAACACCAGCCCGGATATGTTTCTGGACAAGACCTATCCCTGCCACACGGTGTGCCGGGAACGGCAGATCACGCATATTGAAAACCTCTGCAACCTGGAAAAACTGGTGGGAAAGCGATTCACGTTCATTGCCCTGCCTCTGCGGATTCGAAAAGGGACGGGTTCTCCGTTGCGGGCTATCGCCATCCTGCACGACTCCGAGCCTGTGGAGTGGGATCTCCAGGGATAGTCTTTTCACCCGGCTTGAGGTCTCCCGGCTCCATGGTCCGAAAAGGTTTCCGGCCTTTGGCAGGGCCCAGTGTTTCACAACGCCTCAGGGGAGGGTTTTCTCATGGGAAAAAAGGTTTTTGTGGTTTCCAATGAACTTTGCAGCGGGTGCCGGAACTGCCAGACCTGGTGTTCTTTCCAGAACAGTCAAATGACAGGTTTCGGCCCGGCCTCCGGCCGCATCCGGGTCTTGAAGGACCCGTACGGCAAGCGGAACAACCCCAAGGTGGACTGCGACGGCAGAGGGTGTTCCAGGAATGAGGAAGGATTGCCTATCTGCGTGGAGATGTGCCCGACCGGTTGTCTCATCTATACGGATATGGACGACCTGGTGAAGAAGCGTGCCGAGTGGGAAGAAAAACGGCGCCTTCAGCCCGTTTTCAAACTGATCGTTCCGTGGAAGTACCCCTACCCCTGGCAACCCATAAGACGGGAGGAGTTCTGATGCCTTTTGGTTGGACAGGAAAAATCCTGAGGGTCGACCTGGCGGAAAGGACCATCAAAAAGGAAGACCTGCCCGAGGAGTGGATGAGACAGTACATCGGGTGCCGGGGAATCAACGACATCATCCTCTACGAGGAGGTGGGCAACAACGTTGATCCCTTCAGCCAGGACAACAAGCTCATTTTCGGAACCGGACCGCTGGAGGGAACTCCTATCGGCATGGGCAGGATCTCCATTCAGACCAAACATGCCAACCGGTTTATTGCAGAGGGCGGGGCCGGAGGGTTCTGGGGGTCCCAGCTCAAATTTTCGGGCTACGACTTCATTGTGGTTGAGAAAAAATCCGAGACGCCTATCTATCTCTTGGTGGACGATGATCGGGTGGCATTGCGAGATGCCTCGCATCTGTGGGGAAAAGACACGCGCCAGAAATATCGCATGCTGAGGGAAGAGACCGGACTCCGGAACATTCAGGTGGGCTCCATCGGCCCGGCAGGGGAAAACCTGGTGGCCAATGCCAAGGTCCAGTTCACCCTGGACCATTCCGGCGGAAAAGGGTGCGGAACGGTGATGGGGGACAAAAAGCTGGCCGCCATCGCCGTCCATGGAACGGGCCTGCTCAAGGTAAAAGACGGCGAGCGCTTTCTAGCCGCCTACCGGCAATTCAGACGCAACCTGGACCTCAAGAACACCATCGACGTATTCGTTCCCTCCTGGTCCTTCAACAGCGCCAATATGCTTCTGGAGCTGTTCAATGAAAACGGATGGGTCCATGCGCACAACGCCCAGCGGGGCACCTTTGAGCCGATGCTCAACGATGTGGAGTATCTGGACCAATACGTTACAAGACCCCATGCCTGCTTCTGTTGCCCCTATCCTGCCGAAGGCCGCCGGTTCGAGGTCAAGGAAGGCAAATATGCGGGGATTACCGGGGACGAGAGAGAGGTGGGATTTGCCCAGGCAGGGGCCATCGTGGGGGTAAGCTCCTGGCCGGCCGTAATCAAATTCCGCGATCTGTGCACCAAGGCAGGGCTGGATGAGGACCAGGCCATGTACAGCATCAGCTGGGCCATGGAGTGCTGTGAAAAAGGCATTCTGAACAGAAAGGACACCGATGGGATTGAGCTGCGATTCGGGAACGAGGATGCCTTCATCCAAATGACCGAAAAGATCATCAACAGGGAGGGGTTCGGAGATGTCCTCGCAAGGGGTGTCCAGGAGGCCGCCCGCATGGTGGGCAGAGGATCGGAGCGCTATGCTCTGACCATCAAAGGGAAGGAAATCGAGCGCATGCCGCAGCGAAACGGATACCAGATGGCCCTGGCCCTGGCCGTTTGTGAAGGGGGCCCGGATCATACCCGATGGTATCCCCCCTACCCTCCCAATCCCCGGGCCATTCCCAAACATATTCGCGTGCCCTTTGATCCTGCACAGGCCTTTCAGACCCGTTCCGTGGAGGACAAGGGAAGGCTTGTCAAATGGCTCTACGACAGCCGGGCCGTGGTGGAGAGCCTCCCTTCCTGTGTGTATATGATCCGGGGGTTGATGGGCATCGACATGGAGATCTGGCAGGAACTGTATACGGCCTGCACCGGGGTCGAAACCTCGGTGGATGCATTGATAGAGGCCGGAGAGAGGATCGTGAACCTGGAGCGGGCGTACATCGTGAGGGAAGGATTCCGCAGGAAAGACGATACGGTTCCCAGAAGAATGCTGGAAGAACCGATCCCGGAAAGGCATATCCCCCCCATCGGAAAAAACCTGGACCTCATGCTGGACGACTATTATGATCAACGGGGGTGGGATAAAGAAACGGCCATTCCCAAGGAGAAAACCCTCAAGAGGCTCCACTTGGAAGGACCGATTCGTGACTTCCGGCGGATGGGGATCTTTGAGGAAATCAAGGGGGAAGACCGCTAGCTTCTGGAGGAGACCGATCTGTGCACGAAGAAAGCATTTCTCAACAAAGCGGCCACGTCTATGCCAAATACGTCGGGCACATCGCCGTCATGACCGGACGAATTCGGGAATCGCTCAGTCTGGAAGGCGTTCGAACCGTAACGGACCTGCTCTCCATGTTGGACCGGAAATATCCCGGTTTCAAAGAGGTGTTCATGCCCCCGGAGGGCGTGTTTAACTCCAGAACGGCCATCATCTGTAGAAGGACAGGCCAGCCCAGTTTCGGCATCATCGATGAAAACCAGGAGATTCAAGACGGGGATGTTCTGACCCTCTGGTGATGCCTTTCGGCCCCAACTCCTGGAAAATATCCGGGCCGAAGAACCTGGTTTTTCGGTTCATCGGCAGGCAACCGTAAATGAGAGAAAACCTTTCAGGCCCGCGGCGGCCTGAACTTCAAGAAAAGGAGGCGTATCATGAGTGAAGAAAGTGTCGTAAAATACGACGAGAAAGGGGTGTTGGACGGCGGTACCGTAGGGCTGCCCAGAAAGATGACGCGAGACATCTGGTTGAAAGAGGTGTTCCCGGAATGGGGAAGCTTTCTGAATTACGAAATCGACCGGTTTCAGGTCAAACCGGGAACCGGCGCCCTCTGGTATTTTGGGGCCATGTCCTGTGCCATCAAATCCCAGGCCGGCGCTGTTTTCACCATTGACCTCTATTCAGGCCCCAGCCTTTTTACCGATTATTCCTATTGCGGCGTTTGCAGAACCAGTGGCGCGGAGAAGCTCTGGTGGATGCGAACCCATCCCATGGTCATCGATCCATGGAAGTTCAAGAGGCTCGATGCCGTATGCGTCACCCACCATCACCAGGATCATATGGATTTCTACACCATCAGTGCAGCCCTTCAGACCACCAACTGTAAGTTTATCGCCCCCCCAGAGGCCGCACGGCGCATGCAGGCCAACATGGGGGTACCCGATGACCGGATGATCGTGGCAGAGGTGGGAAAAAGCGTTCAGATCGAGGACATGAAGATCGATTTCGCACCCAACTACGATATCATCGCCAGCAAGACCGGATTCGATCCACCGGCGCCATTTGAAGAAGTCGCAGTCAGTTATATCTTCAACACCGAGGGGGGCGGGATCGGGTTCCTGGGAGACAGCCTGTACCACAACGGGTACCGGATGGTGGGAGAGACGTATGACATCCGTGCCGTGTCCATGGCCATGGGAAACAACGCGCCGGGATACACGGACAAGATGTCACCCTGGGATCTGTGGCGCATTGGGGAAGCCCTGAACACGGACGTCATCCTGCCCATGCACCATGACAACTGGGCAAACTGCTATGAGGATCCTTCCTACCTGGAGGATATCGTGGCCAAGAAAAACAAAGAACCCAGACATCACAAGATGGGAGTGGTCAGTCTCTTGCCCGGCGCCAGATATATTCACCCGGATGACAAGGACATCGGACGGTACACCTATCCCGACAACCGGGAATTGATGAACTGGAAAAAGAGCCTGGAATACGGCCCTGAGGCGAAGAAATAGGAGAATCGCCCCACGCAAGAAGTCTGGCCCGGGTGAATTTTTTTGTGGCAAAACCGAAAAGAGATTCACCGGGCCTTCCAAACCGTGAATGGAAAACAACAGGGGCGCGAAAGGGAATTCCGCGCCTGTGGAAAAGCTGCGG
>CAZACO010000223.1:0-6785 GCA_964483185.1 uncultured Desulfobacteraceae bacterium | reverse complement strand
CGGCGGAATTCGTCCGAAACCGCATCAAGATGCAGGACCGCTACAGGGAGGAAGTTTATAAAGGATTTGAAAACGTCCGGGGAGAACTGCCCCTGTTTGAAAACGAGGTGAGGGGCATCGAGATGGTGGGGAAACTCTCGGAGGCCCTTTTCCCCGTATCATGAGATGCGGGCCTCTGGATTGTCGATTGTTGCTTGTCGATTGAAACGCCAACGCGCTCCCGTTGTGGGTTGCAGTTCGCGGTGAAGCGCAGAGCGGGACAAGGACCAGAGGTCGGAGGTCAGAAAAAACAGCATCCGGGCATTCATTATTCTCACACGAAGCCACCAAGCCACAGAGATATTTTTCTCGGGGTTTTACATGTGCCTATTTTTATCTTTGTGCCTTTGTGTCTCAGTGTGAGTCATGGGTTTTGTTCATCCAGTATCCACTCTACCACTGGCTATGGATGCGGCCGTCAATGATGGTCTCCAGTTCCTGGTAATCCCACCCGATGTAGGTTTTTTTCCTGTCAACGATAAAGGCCGGAAACCGGAAGACCCGGTGCCGTATCTGCTTCCAGAACCCAAAAGGGGACTGCGCGTCGATGATGTCGATCCGGATGCGGTGCCGGTAGAGCCGGGAAATCTCTTCCACCCACCTTGACAGATAGTCCACGGCCTCCTTCCAGTCATCGGGATATTCATTCACAGAGGCACTCCGGTATTTGCCGTTCAATCCCAGAGAAGCGGTGATGAGACCGTATCCGCGAGAACTCATCTCCAGGGTGGAAAGCATCGGTGCAACAATTTCAATGAGTATGGTGTTCATTCTGAATTGAGACTCCTATGATCTTGAGCTAACAGGGATAGCCTGTTAGCCATCTTGTCGATATGCAAGGGTATTATGCAGAAATTCTCATTTTGAACCGTCATGCCCTATGAGAATTAGAAGTCCGGCCCAAAGCCTTCATGAGAATTGCCGGATCCACAATTTTATAATATAGCCATGTGCAATACTATTTCAAGCCGAGGCGTTGCCCGCAAACTGGAAATCGGCCCCGTGTGGCCTTCAGCTTTTCGTGCCTCTCCCTGAAATCTGGAAACGGAGAGGGTTCACCGGTCAGGGCCATCGCCGTTGTCCTGTCGCAGGTGGTTCCATCGTGTCATTTACACGGACTTCTTACCCGTCATGCTCTCAATTTCCACTTTGATGACTGCCAGTCGATCCACCCGTTTTTCGGCGTACTCACCCGCCTTTC
The DNA here is from genome assembly GCA_964483185.1 of uncultured Desulfobacteraceae bacterium. Taxonomy (GTDB): domain Bacteria; phylum Desulfobacterota; class DSM-4660; order Desulfatiglandales; family Desulfatiglandaceae; genus CAZACO01. Next base: position 5,545 of record CAZACO010000223.1, on the reverse strand, counting down.
CTGAATAGTGCTCCATGATAATATCCAGTGCACGCATCTTTTCATCCGCGTCTGTCAATACGAATGCCTTCCCGTATCCTACAACGCTCCGGTATTTCATGGCCCAGTCGCAGGGGGTTTCCGACTCGACCAGTGCACAGTCCACATCCAGCTCGAAACAGACCGTATTGTTGGTTGCGATCATGTCTATTTTCTTCCCCTCCCGGGCCGTATGAAAATAGAGGCACCCCTCTTTGTACCCGAAATTAAGGGGAACGATATAAGGCCTGTTGTCCACCGAAAGACCGAGCCGGCAGATATCGGCTTTTCGGATGATGGACTCTATCTCATCTCTATTTGAGACTTCCTTTTCTTTTCTTCTCATCTTTTTCCTCCTCAGGCTCGAATGTCACAAGGCCTGATCCTGTCAGGGCTTCTTATCTACAAAAAAGGCCCCTGGTTCAGAGGCCTTTTTATGTAGTATGACACATGATGAAAAAGCGCGGCTGCTACGCCTCAGCCTCGGGAGCGTCTTCTGCTCCTGTGCCTTCGCCGGCCATGCGTTTATAGGACGCATACCGTTCCCGCATGTCGACCTCGGCCTTTTGGAAGAGAACCTTCGCATTTTCGGGAAAGGTCCGGGTCAGGCTCGAGTACCGCACCTCGCCCATGAGGAATTCCCTGAAATCGCCTTTGGGTTCCTTGGAGTCGAGCAGCAGGGGGTTCTTCCCCTCCTCCTTGAGCCTCGGGTCAAACCGGTACAGCATCCAGTACCCCGCTTCAACCGCCTTTTTCTCTTCTTCCTGGCTAAGGCCCATGTTGATACCGTGATTGATACAGGGGGCGTAGGCGATGATGAGGGAGGGTCCACGATAACTTTCCGCTTCCCTGACGGCCTTTAGAAGCTGGTTCTTATTGGCTCCCATGGCAACGGAGGCGACATAGACATATCCGTAACTCATGGCCATATGACCCAGGTCCTTTTTGCGGGTCGGCTTGCCGCTGGCCGCAAACTTGGCCACAGCCCCCGTGGGTGTTGATTTGGAGGACTGACCCCCGGTATTGGAGTAGACCTCGGTGTCCAGTACCAGGATATTGACATCATGTCCCGAGGCGATGACATGATCGAGGCCCCCGTAACCGATATCATAGGCCCACCCATCTCCGCCGATGATCCAGATCGACTTCTTGGTAAGGTAGTCTCTCCTGTCCAGAATCTCCAGGAGGAGGGGGTTGAACCCGTCATCCGCATGTGTCATCTCCGATTCGATCATATCGACCAGCCTGTTCCCGGCCTCCTTGGATGTTTCGCCGTCCTCCATATGGTCAAGCCACTCCTTCATGGCCTCCTGAAGCTCTGTCGAGATATCCCCCTCCAGGGTCTCACGCACCAGGTCGGCCAGTTTCTGGCGTCGCTGGCCGACCCCTAATTCCATGCCGAGCCCATACTCGGCATTATCCTCGAACAGGGAATTGGCCCATGCCGGGCCATGACCGTCCTCATTGACCGTATAGGGGCACACCGGGGCCGATCCGCCATAGATGGACGAGCAACCGGTGGCGTTGGCGATCATCATACGGTCGCCGAAGAGCTGGGTGACGAGCTTGATATAGGGTGTTTCACCGCATCCTGGACAGGCCCCTGAAAATTCAAACAGGGGCTTGCAGAACTGGCACCCCTTCACCGATGTGGCCGGCATCACGTCGTCTAAGACGGGGAGCGTTGTAAAAAAGGCATGATTGGGAACCTGCACGTCCTTCTGTGTGCCAAGCGGCTTCATGATGAGGGCCTTCTTCTTTGCAGGACAGACCTGGGCGCAGTTGCCGCACCCGGTGCAGTCGAGGGGGCTGATCTGGATGCGGAACCGCAGTCCCTTCAGCTCCTTTCCCTTGGCCTCCACGGTCGTGAAGTCGGACGGCGCATTTTCAAGGTCTTCTTTCCGGGCCAGGACCGGCCGGATGACGGCATGGGGGCAGACAAAAGCGCACTGATTGCACTGGATGCAGTGTTCGGCCTGCCACTCCGGGACGTTTATGGCCACGCCCCTCTTCTCATAGCGGGTGGTGGCCGTGGGAAAGATTCCGTCAGGGGGCATGGCGCTCACCGGGAGGCTGTCTCCCTGCTGGGCCAGCATCGGCCGCATGACCTCCGTGACAAATTCCGGCTCATCCTTTTCCATATAGGCCTCATGACCGGCCGTGGCCCAGGCATCCGGGACATCCACCTTCTCAAGGGCGCCTAAGGTACTGTCCACGGCGTCGATGTTCATCTGGACTACCTTGTCCCCTTTTTTCCCGTAGGTCTTTTTGATGGCGGCCTTTACATAATCAAGGGCCTGCTCGGGCGGGATGACGTTGGCAATCTTGAAAAAGGCCGCCTGCATGATCATATTGATACGACCTCCAAGGCCGAGTTCCTCGGCGATCTTGACGGCGTCGATATTGTAGAATTCAAGCTCCTTCTGCCGGATGGTCCGCTTCATGCGGTCCGGGAGCCTGGTTTCCATGTCTTCGACGGTCCAGGGGGAGTTGAGCAGGAATCCCCCGCCTTTCCGTATCCCCTGCAATATATCGTACTGGTCCACAAATACCGGATTGTGACACGCAATAAAATCTGAGTGGGTCAACAGGTAAGGAGACTGGATCCTGTGGGGGGAAAACCTCAGATGGGACATGGTGATCCCCCCTGATTTCTTGGCATCGTAGGCAAAATAGGCCTGGGCGAACATCTCCGTGTTTTCGCCGATGATCTTGATGGAGTTCTTGTTCGCCCCGACGGTGCCGTCCGCGCCCAGACCCCAGAATTTGCACCGGACCGTCCCTTCCGGAGAAGGGTCGATCTGCTCTCCCAAATCGAGTGAGGTGTGGGTCACATCGTCCACAATGCCAACGGTGAAGTGGTTTTTCGGGGCCTTTGATTTGAGATTGTCATAGACGGCCTTGACCATGGTGGGGGTAAAATCCTTGCTCCCCAGGCCATACCTGCCTCCCGCGATAACAGGGGCATCGCCCCGTTCCTGGAACAGGGTGCAGATGTCCCGGTACAGGGGTTCGCCGATGGCCCCGGGGGACTTGGTCCTGTCGAGGACGGCGATGGCCCGCGCAGTGGCAGGAAGGGTCCTTAGAAAGTGGTCCGGTGAAAAGGGCGTGTAGAGGCGAACCTTGATCAGCCCGATACGTTCGCCAATTGCGGTCAAATAGTTGACTGTTTCTTCAATGACATCGCAACTGGAGGCCATGGAGACGATGATCCGGTCGGCCTCGGGGTCGCCTATGTAGTCAAAGACATTGTACGGCCGGCCCACCAGGTCGCCGACCTTCTTCATCTCCTCCTGAACGATGTCTGCAATCGGTTCATAAAAGGGGTTGGCGGCCTCCCGGTTCTGGAAAAAGATGTCCGGGTTCTGGGCCGTGCCCCGGAGCTGCGGGTATTCAGGGTTCATGGCCCGGCTCCTGAAGTCCTCGATGGCTTCCCAGTCCACTAAGGAGGCCATGTCGTCATAATCGATCAGTTCGATTTTCTGGATCTCATTGGATGTCCTGAAGCCGTCAAAAAAGTGGATAAAGGGGAGACCGCACCGGATGGCCGCCAGATGGGCCACCAGGGCCAGATCCATATTCTCCTGGACTGAGGCGGACGCGATCATGGAAAACCCTGTCTGCCGGACCGCATTGATGTCCGAGTGATCGCCAAAGATAGAGAGGGCATGGGTGGCAATGGTCCTGGCAGAGACATGGAACACTGCCGGCATCAGCTCCCCGGAGATCTTGTACATGTTGGGGATCATGAGCAGAAGCCCCTGGGAGGCGGTAAACGTGGTCGCCAGGGCGCCGGCCGAAAGGGCCCCGTGAACCGCGCCCGCGGCCCCCCCCTCTGATTGCATCTCCACCACCTTCAAGGTCTGGCCGAAGATGTTTTTCCGTCCGTGGGCAGCCCACTCGTCTGCATACTCCCCCATACTGCTGGAGGGAGTGATCGGATAAATAGCGGCCACATCACTCATGGCATAGGCCACGTGGGATGCGGCTTCGTTTCCTTCAATCGTCTTTTTTGTTGTACCCATGATACTTCGTCCTTTCTGACAATGTCATTTAGCTGAGAGACTGTTCAGGGAGAAGGTTAGCGCACAACCTCATTTCAGACTCTTGACAGGGTCATCAAGGTTGCCTTTTCCCGATAATTGCGATATCAAGCGGTCTTCCGATGTTCGCGTAAACAAGGCAGTTTAAAGTTCCTCTTTTATCTTGTCAAGATCTAATCAAAAGGACTTGAAATGAAAAGAAAATATCCGGAACATCCTCTGGTTGGGGTGGCGGCAGTGATTTTCGATGACGCATCCGTATGGTTAGCCCGGCGCGATCAGGAACCGGCCAGGGGTCTGTGGAGCCTCCCCGGCGGCATGGTGGAACTCGGCGAGCGCCATCTGGAGGCGTTGGCCAGGGAGTTGCAGGAAGAGCTCTCCATCACTATCGCGGTCGGCGGTCTGGTCGGCGTGTTTGACAAGATCTTTCGTGACACACATAACCGGGTCCAGTACCATTATGTGGTGGTGGACTATTGGGGATGGATCACGGAAGGTCGCCCGACCCCGGCCTCGGACGTGAGCGACGTCCTGTTGGTTCCCCTTGACAGACTGGATGCGTTTGATCTGGGCAGAGAACTGATCGAGACGATCCGAACGGCGGAAAAGGCGTGGCGGGAAGCGACGCTGAGTACATGACAGTGGGGATCGGATACTGATCGAAGCGGAGCGGAGATCCCGCTGAGCGGGACTGGATGCTCGATATTTGATGAACAAAACCCATGACTCACACTGAGACACAAAGGCACAAAGATAAAAATAGGTACATGTAAAACCCAGAGAAAAATATCTCTGTGGCTTGGTGGCTTTGTGTGAGAATAATGAATGCCCGGATGCTGTTTTTTCTGACCTCCGACCTCCGACTTCCGATCTCACGCCTTGCGCCTCAATCGATCAGGTGGAGGAATCGTCTCCAGTGCGGCCAGGACCAGTAAATGATAAAGGCTTTTCCCTTTACATCGCTTAAGGGAACAAATCCCCAGAATCTGCTATCGTAGCTGTGATTGCGGTTATCCCCCATCATAAACAGGCGATCCTTCGGGACCTTAACAGGTCCGAACTGATTCTTTTCCCCTGTCCCGGCGTATCTTGTCCCCGTATCCGAGTAATACCCGTGGGGGTCTTTGAAAGGCTTTCCGTTCACATAGATCGTCTTGTCGATAATTTTGATCTCATCGCCCGGGAGGCCGATGACCCGCTTGATAAAATCTTTGCTCTGGTCCACGGGGTAGATGAAAACGATCACATCACCATGCTTGGGCTCACTGATCGGGATCAGGGTCTTGTTTATGAACGGTATCTTGATGCCGTACAGGAATTTGTTGACCAGGATATGGTCCCCGACCAGAAGGGTCGGTTCCATGGACCCGGAAGGGATCTTAAAGGCCTGCACCACAAACGTACGGATAAAAAGGGCCAGGATAATGGCGATGACCGCTGCCTCGGCATATTCACGAAAGACGCTCTTTTTTTTCAGTTTACTT
>CAZACO010000222.1:0-6785 GCA_964483185.1 uncultured Desulfobacteraceae bacterium | reverse complement strand
TCCTTGAACATGGCATCGTGATGATTCGGGGCCAGCACCTTCCCGCCGATGGCAAAATTGCTCCCGATCCCGCAGTGGCAGTTCCCCAATCGGCCAAGGTCTTCCAGATTGGTTGCAGCGAGCCGGGCACACGGATTCAAACCGATACCAAACTCGGCATAATTAAAGGCCTTTTCATCTTCCAGGCCCTCTAAGGTCTCCCTGAATCTGCGGGCCAGCATACCTCCCTGCACATCGACCACCTTGCCCTCTTTAATAATGAGGGTCACCGGGTCATAAACGGTGATCCCCACGCTCATGATGCTCACATCAATGATCGCCTTTCCCTCGGCCGTTCCCTCAACAGGGGAGATATTGATTTCGCTGTCAGGAAAGGCGGCAAACTGTCCTGACTCTCTGAACAGGCCGGTCTCATACTGGACCGGCCGGCCCTTCACCTCTCCCCTGATATCCGTGCCGAGAGGCGAGGTAATGCGCACCTCCCGGCTCTCCGCCAGGACCTCCCCCAGCCGTCTACCCAGCCTGTCGCATTCCTCATAATCCGCCTCGATCGCCCCCACACAAAGGGCATCCTCCGTAACCTCACACATGGTGGAACCCCGCTTCCCTGCCTTGATGGCCTCAACCCGGGCCTTGGTGTGGGTCTGCGACCAGGTGCTTGGCTGGAGAAAGACATCGGCCTCACGAAAGGCGGCAACCACCGGCTCCGGCAGCTGGGCCCCGTGTGTCTTAACCGGGGGAATCATAATGATAATCGGCGTGGCCCCTACGGCATAGGCTGCACCCGCCAGGGCCTCAGCAATTCGGCCCTTGTTGGTATCCGTTGAGATCAATACGGTTTCCCCTTCTTTGACACCGCCGCAGTCCATGCATTTCATGGCACCCCGCATCATCTGAACGGGGCTGGACGGACCCGGAACATAATGCCAGTAGGATACTGGCCATTCCCGTGTACTCATCATTGCCTCCTTTACCTATCCTTTTGGGCCGGCTGAAACCGGCCGGTTATTCTCTCAAGCCCCCTGACCTGCTCTCCTTTACTCCCTGAGCTCTCCGGCGCAGGGGCACCTGGCCTAACATAGAAACTTATCTCCATCCTGGCCCCGGCTTCTAAGGGCCTAGGCAAGAAATAATTGCGCAAGATTGCGCCGGATGTTGGTTTGTATACAAGGCACATCCACCGGTGCATATTATAAAATATGTGTCGGTGGATGTAACACAGTAGACGAGCCAAAAGACAAGCAAGAGGTGTAAGTATTTTTTGCCGAGGCCCTAATACTGCCCCAAAAGGCACTGCTTCACATGGATCCCGGGAGGGGGGCAGCCGTCAATCCGCTCTCCTTTTAAAGGGCTCTTGAGGGTGCAGTTGCCCACCAGGAATATCCTTTTCCCCCTGTGCGCCTCTGGAAGCTCCACATCCGATCCCACCACCACGACCGCTTCGCCAATCCCCTCCAGTTCAGATTCGCTCATCCCTGAAAGCCCTATCAGCGTTGCCTCCCGGCAGCCACTGCACCCCTGCCCCACCATCAGGGAGACATCCTTAAAATCAAACGCCACGCCTTCCAGGGAGGGCCTTTTAAAGGGTCTCCTCAAGAGATCAAGGTCCCCGCCGATCACCTCGATCCGGGTCAGATCCGCCGTGCCCACGTTCCTGTCCGCGGCATAGGCGATATGTCTTACCTCACCCGGCTCAAACCCCATCAGATAGGCCCCTGTGGCGTCGACGGCCACAGGGTCCGTGCCGGCTAAGAGGGTGTTGAATGCGACCGGCACCCCCCCGATGCCGGGGGTTCCCGGCTCGTAGCCCTCATTGGCGATGAGACCATCTATGATGGTCAAATCGGGCGACCTCACCGAGTTCAACTCAGCAATGGCATGTTCCAGCTCATATTCCCGGACCTTTTCCTTCACGCCGATCCGATGCATCAATTTTTTCATTTTGTCCGGGAGAGTCCCCTTCATGTTCTTGAGGCCCAGGGTGACGCCGGTGAGGATGTGGGTCTTCATGGTGGGCACACTGATGATGACGTCGCACTCATAGGCGGTCCTGAACATTTTTATTTTTTTGAGCACTATCCCGTCAGGAACCGGGATATCGATGATCTCGTCCTGATCCAGGTTGACCAGCGTCGCTCCCAGCCGCTCAAAGCGGCCGACCAACCCCAACTCTCTGAATACCTGGTCCGTGTCAAACCCGACCACGGTGCTCTCCCCCACCATCAGTCGCCCAGGGTTCGCCGCCATACAGATGGGGATAAGGGCCTCAATGACCCCCGGGTCTGTGATAATCCCGGTCTTGTAGGAGACAGCCACCCCGAAATTGGGTTTAATCAACACATGGTCCCCGGGCCGTATGATTCCTTCGATTCCACCGATACGATCCAGAGCCTCTTTCACTGCCGGCACAGGTCCCTCGGCCCTTACCACCGAGACCTGACGCTTTGAATCTCCCTTAGCTCCCATGACAAAACCTCATATACGACGACCCCCTTTGACTGACGATCCACTTTTTTTATCTATCTGTAGGGATAGGCCCCGGGAACACCTTTATCCCGTCTCTTGTTTTTCTTTATCCGCCGCTCCCGCTCTTCGGCTGTCTTCCCTGCATAGGTATCCGTCCAGTTCCTGTTCACCCGGTCTTCAAACCCCCGGTCAAATGCCATCATTTCCGGGTCCCGGGTCATATCAATGCGATGGGTGTGGATATCCCTGTAATGGGCGAGCCATTCATCAATCGCCTCTCTCACCTCCGGACTTGCGGTGGATCTTCTTTTCTCCACCCAGTAGTCCCGCTCTGAGAAATAGGCGCAGGCAGGGAGCACCATCCGTTGACCTTGCACCACACTCATCATGTGGTGATAGAGGATACAGGCCAGACAATTTCCTTTGTGGGGACAATTGTGTGCGGGACAGGGACAGTCCTCCCGGATCAACAGGTCTTCAAAACCCCGCTTCTTGATGGCCTCTATGGTGTCCCGGTACCTGCCAGAAACGGCCCCTTTGTGGGGCAATAAATGTTTCATTTTTTCTCTAATCGACACGCGGTAAAGATCTCCTGTGCACGTTCAAACGTTTCCCCCGAAACGCTGGATTGAAGGCCTTATTCCCATCCATGGACGGTTTAAGGAAACGGCCTTATAAATGGGATGCCCACTCCTTTAATCTCCCCCTCGCAGAGGCGTCAAAGTGCTTATCGCAACGGTATCCCTTTTGAACCAGCGTTGCCCCGGCCTGTTTGAGGGCCTTTTCCAGCGTCACCACGGCATGACAGAACTTCTTGTATTCTGAATCCCCTTTTCCAAACACCGCGGCCCGCTTTGACCCAAGATCCATTTGCTGCACATGCTCATATACGGGGATCATGTCCATCTGCAGATCCCCCACACCCCATGTTGAAGACCCCAGAAGGATCAGGTCTGCGTTATGGATATCCTCGGGGGTTGCGTCCAAGCCGTTGACCGTGCGAACCTCATACCGGTCCTTGATTTCTCCGGCCAGGGTGGTGGCAATCTCCTCTGTGGCGCCGGTTATTGATCCATATATGATAGCTGCCTTTTTCACGATATCCCTTTTCTCTCAATCCCTTGCTCGCCTCACCGGCGGGTATGGGTCGCTATTCGCTCATCAGGCCCTGCTCAAGAAATCCGGCGGTTACAGGTCGATCTGTGTCCCCACGGCGTTCAGGACAAAGGCCCCGGGGAAGGCCTCAGCGGAATCTGACCTGCCTCGTTCATACCCATCCCCTTTCCTTTTTGGACGCTTCACAAAGATCGGCTCAGACCTCATAATCCAGCTCTTTCTCGATCCGTCTGAGAAAATCCTTCATATATGCCACTCTGGATCGGGCCAGTTTCTCCGCCTTCTCCGTATGAAGGGTGCCCTCCACTTTGCCCAGGATGGTGCGAAGGAATGTGGGAAACCCATTTACATTTCCGTCAAAAGACCCGTCATGGATGCCCCTTACCACGGCCCGGACAATGCCGATTGCGCCCACGTACTCCAGGGCATCCGCATCCTGGGCCACCCTGGCCTCGGGGGTCTTGGGATCAGGGCCCCCATAACGGCTATGGGCTTCACCGACGTGAAGGGCCGCCTCTATCTTATCTTCGGGGAATCCTGTCTGTCTCAGGATTTCAGCGGCCTTCACCTTCCCGGCCTCATAATGTTTTTTGCGGTTTACCTTCACCCCGATATCATGGAGAATGGCCCCGCTTATCAGGACGTCCATGTCTGCCCCGGCTTCGGGTCCGAGTTTCTCACACCATGTGGTCATTCTTTCAACATGATCCGGGCCGGCAACAGGTTCCTGGCCGAGTTCTTCTTTTAAAAGTTTAAAGATCTGTTTCTGGGCGTCATTCAGTTCCATAGTACTCCTCCCCTCTCTTTTTGATCCTTTAAGGAGCGCCGATTCCTCCATGCCAAGGAGTAAGCCCAAGGGTGGGTATCGTGGCCCATCCCTCCCCGGCCCCCTTTTACAGCGCCGGTTCTTCCCCTTCCATGATCATCTCTATGGCCCCCTTGGGACAAACAAAGGCACAGATCCCACACCCCTTGCAAAAATCATAATCGATCTCAATGAGGCCGGTCTTTTCATTTCTCGTGATGCACAGCTCCGGACACAGATACCTGCACAGGTCACAGCTGTCGCAGGAACGGTTGCCCAGGCATCGCCCGGCCTCCTTGATGGCCGTGTCCTCGTCAAGGTCGGGCACCTCCCGCCCGTACCGGTTGATCCGTTCCGCTTCACACCTGCCCGCGCTGTGTGTGGTCTTATTCATGAGATTCGGCGCCACCTCCTGACAGGTATCTCCAGGCGGCCCGAGCCGCCCTCCTCCCACTGGCCATGGCCTCAACGACCGTGGTAGGACCGTTCAGAAAATCTCCGGCCACAAAAATCCCGGTCATATGGGTGAGCCCGGTCTCTGGGTCCACGCTTAGAGACCGGTTCCGGACCGCCTCCCCCCATATCCCCCTTGTGACGGGCACCGGATCCGGGGCCTGGCCGATGGCGCAGATGATCATATCCGCCTCGACCACGTATACCGAACCGGGTACAGGGACCGGCTCGGGCCTCTTTGAGCCGGCCGTTTCCCGGACCTCGGTTTTAACACACTCCAGGCCCCTGACCTCTCTGCCCGATGAGACGATCCTCACGGGTGCTGAAAAAAATTCTACGGCCACACCGTCTCTCATGGCTGCTTCAATCTCATCCCTGTGAGCAGGCATCTGTTCAGGTCCTCTGCGATAGACTATTTTCACCTCTTTGGCCCCCAAACGGACCGCGGCCCTGGCCGAATCAACGGCTGCATTGCCTCCCCCCAGGACCAAGACCCTGGTCCCTGTGTCCAGGTGTTTGTGTCGCGCAAAGGATCTGAGAAAGGTGAGACAGTCCACATATCCTTCATACCCGTCCGCTTCTTCCCCGTGTATGCCCAGACCCCGCTGGGTGCCTGTTGCCACGATAAACGCCTCAACCCCCTCCTCTTTCAGGTCTGAAAGGGTCACATCGTGTCCAAAGTAAAGACCGGTTCGAATACGGACGCCCATATTCCGGATATATGCAATATCCTGTCTCAGGACCTTCCGGGGCAGCCTGAATTCAGGGATAGCCCAGGCCAGCATCCCTCCCGGTTCATCAAAGGATTCTATCATCTCCACCGCACAACCGTGCGCGGCCAGGTCGTGGGCCGCTGTGAGCCCTGCCGGCCCCGCGCCTATAATACCCACCTTCCCGCGTCCCGGTTCGACCCTTCGTGGAGAATCCGTCATGCCGGCCGTATAACCGGTCACAAATCGCTTCAGCTTCCTGATGGACAGGGCCTCGTCAAATAGGCCCCGCATACAGGCCTCCTCACAGGGCCGGTGGCATACATGCCCGCACACAGAGGGGAGGGGATTGGTCTCCCTTATCAATTGGAGGGCCTCCTCATGGCGCCCTGCCGCGATATGTTCCATATAACCGCGGACATCCTGGTGCAGGGGGCAGGCAAGCTGGCAAGGGGGAGATTCCACCGCGGCATCAGGAGACCCAAAGACCCCCTTCCGATCCATGCCCCGGTATATGCTTCCCCGAAGGCTTCCCTCTTCCCTCGTCATTTCCGGTATCATTTCAGCCGGGCACGCGCCCAGGCAGATGGAACAGGGCGCGCACCTGCCATGGTCTATCACCGGTCTATGGGTCCGTCCTGCCACGGCCATGGATCAACATCCCCTTTTCAAATCATTACCCAGCCTGAGCCCCGCTTCAAGGGCCTTCATATTCACTTCCCTGAATCTCTCTCCCACTTGTTCCATGATGGATCTTTTAAGGGATTCGTGGCTGACCATGCCCACAAGACCCACTGAAGCGGCCAAAATAATTATATTCGCCACCTCTTTGACACGAAGATCCTGAACGGCCGTGAAGGTCGCCGGCACACCGAGCTGTTCTGTGCCCTTCAGATCTCGAGGTCTAACAGTCATGTTATCATAGAACACCCTACCGCCCTCATCCTTTAGAGCTTGTATGTAGGCATCATATGCCTCCTGTGAAAGGGCCACCAGGATGTCTGCCTGGATCACATGAGGAAAGATAATGGGCTCGGATGAGATGACCACCTCTGCCCTGGCGGCCCCGCCCCGGGCCTGGGCCCCGTATGAATTGGAGCCGGCAGCCCACTTTCCGTCCAAGACGGCCGCATATCCCAGGATCGTCCCTGCCAGCACCACCCCTTGTCCCCCGAAGCCACAGATACGAATCTGTTCAATGTCGGCCATGACAGAATTCCCCTGTGATGATCTTG
>CAZACO010000221.1:0-6804 GCA_964483185.1 uncultured Desulfobacteraceae bacterium | reverse complement strand
CACACAAGAGAATATCGGCATGAGAATACTGGTCGTTGAAGATGACAAAAAAATTGCCTCTTTTATTTCAAAGGGACTGAAAGAGGCGGGATTTGCCGTGGATGTGGCCCATGACGGGGTTGACGGTCTCCATCTGGGACTCACCGAGCCCTATGATGCGGCCGTGGTGGATATCATGCTCCCCGGCCTTGACGGGCTCTCCCTGATCGAGCGGCTGCGCACAAAAAAGATCGCGACTCCGGTGATCATCCTCAGTGCGAGGCGCTCTGTGGACGACCGGGTCAAGGGCCTCCAGAGCGGGGGCGATGACTACCTGACTAAGCCCTTTTCGTTCTCAGAGCTCTTGGCTCGAATCCAGGCATTGATTCGGCGATCCACCCGGACATCGGAACCCTCCACTCTCAGCGCAGGCGATCTGACCATAGACCTCCTGACCCGCCAGGCCAAGCGTGATGCCCAGGATATCAACCTCCCGGCCCGTGAGTTCGCGCTGTTGGAATATATGATCCGAAACAGGGGACGTATTGTATCTAAGACCTCCATTTTGGAGCATGTGTATGACTACAGCTTTGACCCCCAGACAAATGTGGTAGACGTCCTGGTCTGCCGGCTCCGCAATAAAATCGACAGGGATTTTGACCATAAGATGATCCATACGGTTCGCGGAATGGGATATGTCCTCAAAGAGCAGTAAGGTTGGATTGACCTTCAGCCTGAAATTGAGCCTTCTTTACGCCCTTTTTTTTGTGGTCAGTTCCAGTGGTCTGTTTATCGTTGCCTACTATCTCATCGATAACCTGATTGAACAGCGGGAACGTGAAATTGTCCGGGACCGTATCCGGGAGTACCGGGCCTGGTACGAGGAAGGCGGCCTCCGTGCCCTCAAGGCCCGGTTTGATGAACAGAGCGGTACGGCCAGGGATATCTTCTTTGTCCGCATCGTGGGCCCCCTCAATCAGGTCCTGTTTGTCAGCTTTCCGAAAGGATTCAAAGGCGTTGACGACGGCCAGCTCAGGTCGATGCCACGCACGGAAGAGGACTTGTGGCTTTCCATAAAGGGACAGGCCGAAGAGGACGCCTGGACCGTTGGTGTGACATCCCTGACGGGCGGTCTCAAACTCCAGGTAGGGAAGAGCTCTACCCAGGCCCAGGAACTCCTGTCGTTTTTCAAAACTGTCTTTTTGATGTTCAGCGTCCCGATCCTCCTGCTCGGCATTATGGGTGGGAGCCTCCTGACATTTCGTGCCATCCGGCCGATTCGCCATCTGATCCAGACCGTCAGAGATATCCTGAAAACAGGGAAAATGAGCCTGCGCGTCCCGGTACGAGAACGGGGAGAGATGTATGAGCTGGTCTCTCTCTTCAATCAGATGTTGGACAGGAACGATTCCCTGATTCGGGCCATGCACAATTCTTTGGATAATGTGGCCCACGATCTTCGAACCCCGATGACGCGCCTGCGCGGGGTGGCGGAATTTGCGCTCCAGGATGCCCGGGATCAGAACGCGTGCAGAGAGGCCTTGGCCGACTGCATGGAAGAGTCGGAACGGGTATTGACCATGCTGAACGCCCTGATGGATATCGCTGAAGCGGAAACCGGGGTAATGCGGTTGGAGATGAGCGAGGTGTCGGTCCCGGAGCTCATTGATTCGATTGTTGATCTCTACGAGGTGGTGGCAGAGGACAAAGAGATTACCGTCATCAGACATCTCCCTCAGGAATTGCTCATCCGTGCCGATCGAACCCGTTTTCAACAGGTCATGGCCAACCTCCTTGATAATGCCATCAAGTACAGCGGGCAAGGCCGGAAGATCGAGATATCTGCCTGTGAGGAAGACGCCGATGCCGTCATTTCGATTTCCGATGAGGGGATCGGGATACCAGCCAATGACATTGACAAGATCTGGGACCGGCTTTATCGGGGGGACCACAGCCGATCAGAGCGGGGGCTCGGACTGGGCCTCAGTTTTGTCCGTGCAATTGTATATGCCCACGGCGGTACGGTCAGTGTTGAAAGTGAGTTGAACAAAGGGTCAACATTCAGCATCCGGCTGCCGAAGACCCTGTAGGGAGGGACGAGCTGCGCGTGGATACTGGATGCTGGATAGTGGACCTCTTGATGGCAGGAGTGTGAGTGCCCGGATGTCAAACATCTTTGGGGCTTGTTACCAGGTCCTCGCGTATAAATCGCTCAATAACGGCAGGGAAAAGGAGGCATCATAGATATGGAGAAAAGGGGAGAGACCGCTCTGGTGACCGGGGCAAGCAGCGGAATCGGAAGGGAGACCGCCGTCATGCTGGCAGAGAAAGGCTTTCAGGTCATCGTGGCCGCACGCCGAACGGACCGTCTCAATGAATTGGCCGCGAGGCTGGAAGGGATCACGCCGATGGCGGTGGATCTTTCAGATACCCGGGATACGGAAAGATTCTGTGGTCATGTCTCAGGTCTCTCAGAGCCAGTCTCCGTGCTTATAAATAACGCCGGATACAGCTTACGGGGTGTCCTGGAAGACGTGCCGATAGAAGCAGCCAAGAGGATGTTCCAGGTCAATGTCTTCAGCCTCATGCAGGTCACCCAGGCCTGCCTGCCGGGTATGCGCCGGAGGAGGGGAGGGACCGTCGTGAATGTCAGTTCCATGGCCGGCAAATTCGCCTTTCCCGGAAGCGGTCCCTACGCGGCGACAAAACATGCCGTGGAAGCGATGACCGACGCCCTTCGCATAGAGGTCCGTCCCTTTGGCATCCGGGTCGTGGTCATACGTCCCGGTTTTATTGCAACCGAGTTCAATGAGGTGGCAAACACCCTGACAGGCGATCTGTTTGCCCGGACCGATCCTGATTATAAACCGGTATATGAGACGTCCGGGAAGGGGATCGGCAGCTTATTTGCGGGCGTGACCGTGCCCGGGCCTGAATTGATTGCCGATATGATCGTGGAGGCCGTGCTTTCAGATTCCCCAAAGCCCGTATATCATGCCGGACTGTTCAGCGACGAGTTCTTGGGACAGCGCAGCCGCCTTGATGACGAAGAATTTGATCAGTATCTGTCCGAGAAAACAGGTCTTAAGGATCTGAAACTGTAGCGAGGCCCACTCAAATCTGAAGCTTCAGCTCTGGATTGACGGCTAATTTCGGTTGAAAACAAGGGATTTTACCGTAACAGGGAACACCTGGCCGGCCACTAAGGGTTCTCCGATATCGATCCAGTCTCCTTCTGCCAGGATGAGTTCATCCAGGGAGAGGAGATTCGTTTTCAGACCGGTCTCCCGGCGGATGACGTTCCCCACGCTGCACGCGATATCCTTTTCAAAGATCAGGATAATCGGCAGGTGGTTGGCAATGGAATGGGGAAGGGCTGCCTCTATGGATCTTGCGAACAACTCCAGGTCAGGATAATAGACCCTCACGGGATCCTTGAAATACAATGCCACGACGTCTTCGCCTTCGTTGAGACCAAATCTCCGAAATGAGGCGTTTATCTGTGATATCACGTGGTCCCGGCTGAGTCGCGACGCTTCCGCATCCACCCTGATGACGGGGACATTTTTGATCGGAAACGATATCGGGTCATCCATAAATCCGGAGGAACCGGAAATGGATAACGAGTAGGCGCCGGCCCCGATGACCGTTGCCCGGATCTTGTATTTGGGCTCGATGACCGGGGCCGTCAATCTGGGTGTCAGTGAGTTTATCTTGCTGGCCAACAGTTTTCCCATATCATCATAACAGCCGTTGCCGCCGTAGATTAATTCAGCGACACCCCCTGAAAATGAATATTCATCGATCTTGTCCGGAAAATCCAGATCATCCGTCAGCATCAGCTCCTTAGCCAGAGAGGATGTTGCCGGACCCGTCATGACCTCGATCAACACCTCGGCAAAGGTAGTCGCGATTCTTTCCATATCCTCTGCCAAGATGGGATCCCCCACCCGGTAACGGATCCCCAGATGTTCCATTACCTTCCGTGCGGGTTCATCGATCCGCCAGATAATCCCACCGGAATCTGCTGCCAGCAATCTGCCCCCGACAGATATGCAACTTGTGGACAGGACCTCTCCGTTTCTGGATATGGCCATATTGGATGAGCCGCCGCCGATATCGCATGAGAGGATGGTCTTGTTGACCTCCTTTGACCGAGTGGTTGCCCCTGAACCCATGGCCGTGATCAGGCTCTCGAAGTTGGCTCCTGCGGTTGCGGCGACAAAATTTCCTGCGCCCCTGGACAGGGCCTCTACGATTTGCCGGGCGTTCTCTTTCCTTGCGGATTCTCCTGTTACGATCACCGCGCCGCTCTGGATGTCCGCAGGATCAATCCCTGCCTCTTCATATTCCTGGGCAAAAAATCGAGATAATTTTTCGATATCAATGGTATGATTGTCCAAGAGCGGCGTGTCGATGATTCGGCCCTCATAGATAATATCTCTTTTCTCGATCTGAAAACGACGAGAAGGGGACTCCTCATCTCTTTCCAGCACCAGTTTTGAAAAGGCCAGATGACTGGTTGAACTTCCCACGTCGACACCGACTGAAAGTAATTCGATTTTATTGATTTCCACGGTTATTGTCCGACCTCTAAGGGAGTTCATAGCCTGCCCTGGCGCGATTTGTCCGGTTCGAAACTGGCAACCCGATAGTTGCTTCACTGAACGAGCAGTTGTTGATGCACCGGATAACCAGGTCTGGGCCAGGGGTTCAATGTTCAAGGGTTCAGAGTTGTCCAGCGCGAAGAGGCCTCAAAAAAATTAGACGGATGTTTCAAGAATATCGCAGGAACATCCGTCCAATTTTATCTCTTCCCCATCCAGCACGTAGGACATCCCGAGCGAGACATCTTAAATCCCGCGGGAAAAGGTTGAATGGTTGTAACAAAGGCTATAAAAATGGGCCCTGGAGATTTACCTCGTGAAATGCAGCTCACCCGGCCCCCTTAGGGGGGATTTCACGGGGTGAATCAGATGGCGGCATGCAGCGCAGCAGCCTCTTTCTGGGCTGCGGACAATCTCTCGGCAGCCGCTTTCTTTTTGCTGAAGCTGACACGGTCCGCGTCCACATATTCGACGGCCTTCACCTCACAGAACCGTACGCACTGAGGGTCGCCCCCGCAAAGATCGCATTTGAAGACCTTTTTGTCAATGATGTTATAGTTCATGGCCCCGAAAGGACAGACGGCCACACATGAGCGACAACCGATGCACACATCGTAATCGACGGTCACGAAACCGAGGTCCTCATCCCGGGAAATCGCCTTTACAGGACAGACCTTCATGCAGGGAGCATCCTCGCACTGCTGGCACGACATGGGAATATACAGACCTTCAGCCTCCCATTTCATCACCTTGATTCTACTTCGTGCAGGGTTGGAAACCCCGTCGTGCATGACCGAGCATACGAGTTCGCACAACCGGCACCCGGTGCACTTCTGGTAATTTATCATCAGGATTTTCTCCATTGATCTCCTCCTCTCAAAATAACGTCCTCCCCCCTGCCAGGATGCGGGGGATTTTTTCAAATGGCTGCCCCGTTCAGCTCAAAGGCCCTGAAAACCGGGCCGTTCTTCAGGTGTGCCATCGGGGCAATCTGCGGACTAAAGCAGGTGGGACGGCTCCTGATCCAGTCCAAGCCTCTTCAGCGTCTCCGGTGTGGGAACGCCGTTTTCATCCCAGCCGTGGTAGCCGTAGTATTCATCAATCATGTTTTTGAATTTTTTTCTATCTATCGTGGCACCGATAACATCGAGCGCCCCGCGTCTGCACGGTTCGTCAAAATACCGGTGATTCAGCATGTCGCCTTTTTTGAGGTCCTCTCTTTGCAGTCCTTCTCTCAGATTAAAGAGTCTCTCTATATTGTAGCATCTTTCTGCCACGTCCCAGATTTCCTTGGGGGTCATCTCGAGTCCGGTATTGTAATAGAGCACTTTCGTCCAGTCTTCAAAATTGGGAAGCGTCGCACCGAGAAACGTCGTATGATACTTGCAAATACCGAGACAATCCACGCCCATGTAACAGTTCTCCTGCCAGAAAACCATCCACGGCTTGCCGTCATAAGACGTATGTTCCGAACTCAAAGGACCGTCATAAGGGACCGGGTTGCTGTAAATTTTTCTCAGGACCTTCTCCGGCAAATGATAAAGATCAATGGCAGGCCGGCTTCTCAGGTGGTCGGAACCCCTTGAACCGGTGGCTATGTTAAGTGCAAGCGCCGGCGTCGCCCTCTCGTCCGAGTGCAGGTTGCTCATTCCCTTGACCTGGATGAGATAACTGAATGAATCCTTTCCTATCTTCTCTGATGCCGGGATACCTCCGTCCGCCAGGGTATCAGCCAGCCACCCGTCTCTATAACAGATTCGTGTTATCATCTCGAGAAGCGCTTCGTCATTACCAAACCTCAAATCCAGGCCGTCCGTATCTTTGCTGGTAATTATTCCCAGTTCATAGAGCTCCATGGCCCAGGAGATAATACTGCCGGTTTCAAGGTTATCCATGCCATACTGGTCAACTAAGTGATTACCGGTCAATACGGTAACGGCATTTTTGCAGTCAGGCTCTCCTCCAAATGCCCCCTGGGAGGTGTATTCCGGCCCTTCATCATATTTTCCGGCATAGGGGCCTGAAGGAATTTTGTACTGTGCGCGACAGTGGACCTGGCACCCAAAGCAGCCGGTCATGTGATAGGGCCCCATCGTCTCCTCACAGATTTCATCAATCCGCTCGGGTTCGATATCATCGGCATTTTCACACTGGTTGTACTGAAAATTCCGGGTTCTGATCCCGCCCCAGGAATTGGTTGCACCCCAGATAAACGGCG
>CAZACO010000220.1:0-6817 GCA_964483185.1 uncultured Desulfobacteraceae bacterium | reverse complement strand
GCTTTGATCTCTGAACCCCTAACCCGGATAAACCGGCCTCCGGCTCGTAAAGCCTCCGGCTCGGAGAGAAAAGTGCCTAAAGTGAGCTAAAGTGCCTAAATTGCCTAAAGTTATGGTAATGAGGCATATAGGGTTTCAAGTATCGGATGTGTGGAACACAAAAGCCGAAGGATCATATTCATTCTTCGGAAATCCTTTCTACCACTGACTTTCCGGTAACTGAGAAAAATTATTGTGTTTTTGTCACAAGATCCAATTGGCACCAGTCTAAACTTTTTAGAATAGCAGCAATAATAAAAAAATAAAACATATTTTTTGCCGCCCCCTCAATTCTCCAGGGGTTTCATCTGATCACCCTGTTTTGAGACCAAGCATTTCCACGGCCTTTTCTACCCTGGAAAAGTCGTCCGGGAAGGAGAGCGTGCCGGTGTTGATCCTCAGCCTGTTTTTAGGTAAAAGCCGGAACCTATTCGGTCTGACATGTATCTGTCGGAGCAGATGTTCGGTATCTATGCCTGTTTCCTCCGGCAAGGTTAATGTAAGCGTGTCACGTCCAATATCTAACTTGCTGATTCCCAGGTTCTTTAACAGCAGTCGGATCGACATCAAGCCGAAAAGATTCGTGACTTCCTGTGGAGGGGGACCGAAACGATCACGGATTTCCTCGATGACCTCTTCTAATTCTGACATTTCAAGGAGGTTCGAAAGCCTTCGGTATAAATTCAGCCTGACATCCGTATCCATCACGTAACTCCCTGGCAGGAAGGCGGGGATATCTATATTGATCTCCGGGTTAATGTCGTCCTCCCATTCCTCCCCCTTCAGTTCGGTGACGGCCCGCTCGATGAGCCTGACATAGAGTTCGTATCCGACCGCTGCAATATGCCCGGACTGGGCAAACCCCAAGATATTGCCGCCCCCGCGGATCCTGAGGTCGTGCATGGCGAGGTGAAGGCCAGCCCCAAGATTGGAAAAATCCATGAGGGCCTTCAATCGTTTTTCCGCGTCCCTCGTGAGAGTTGACCCGCTTGAGATAATCAAATACGCATATGCCTTTTCTTTGGCCCGGCCCACCCTTCCTCTTAACTGATATATTTGAGCCAAGCCGAATTGATCGGCCTGATTAATGATAATCGTGTTTGCCGAAGGTATATCAAGACCCGATTCGATGATGGTGGTGCAGACGAGCACATCGATTTCCTTGCGAAGGAAACGCATCATGGTCTTTTCCAATTCTCTTGACTTCATCTGGCCGTGGGCCACGGCAAGACGCGCCTGGGGAACCAGTTTTCTCAATCGATCCGCCATAGCGTCGATCGTGCGGACCCGGTTGTGTACAAAGAAGGTCTGCCCCCCCCTTTCCATTTCAGCGGTGATTGCCCGGGTGATGAGCGATTCGTCGTAATGGGAAAGATAGGTCTCGATGGCAAACCTGTCCTGTGGCGATGTCTCGATGACACTCAGGTCCCTAACGCCGATCATGGACATCTGGAGCGTCCTCGGAACCGGTGTGGCGGTTATCGCCAGCACATCCACCAAGACACGGTATTTTTTCAGCAGTTCTTTTTGTTTGACACCGAACCGTTGCTCTTCATCAATGATCAGGAGCCCTAAATCGGCAAATTTTATATCCTTCTGGAGAATTCTGTGTGTGCCGATCAGTACGTCTGTCTTACCGGACCTCACTTTTCCGATAACCTCTTTCTGCTCCGCCCGGGTCTTGAACCGGCTGAGGACGTCAACGTCGATAGAATAGGGCGCCATCCGCCGGTTAAAGGTCTCAAAGTGCTGCTCGGCCAGGACTGTTGTGGGGACCAGAAAAGCGACCTGCTTTCCGTCTAATACGGCCTTGAACGCCGCCCGAAGCGCGATCTCTGTTTTCCCGAAACCGACATCACCGCAGATAAGTCGATCCATCGGCTGCTCTGAGGAAAGGTCCGAAAGCACGTCTTCAACCGCCTTGATCTGATCTTCCGTCTCTTCATGCTCAAAGGTTGCCTCGAACTCTCGGTAATAATGGTCAGCAGGAGAAAATGCGTATCCTTTCCGATATTTTCTCAGGGCATAGAGCTCCACGAGTTGTCTGGCAATTTTCCGGACCGATTGTCTTGCCTTCTTTTTTGCGATATTCCAGGAATAGCCCCCCAACTGGTCCAGTTTCGGGTTATTTTCATCGGCCCCGGCATATTTCTGCAAAATACTGACGCGGTCCGCCGGTATGTAAAGTCTGGAATTATTGGCATATTCCACAATGACAAAGTCATTCATCTTGCGGGCGATCTCCATTGTTGTCAGACCCTCGTACCGTCCGATCCCGTGATCTTCATGCACCACAAGATCTCCAGCCTTGAGCTGGCTGAAACTGGACCATGAGAGACCGTTTTTGCGCCCTCCCTTCTTCTGCCGTTGTCTGGCCGTCTTCGACCCAAAGATATCATCTTCGCTGACCACATAAAGACCGATGTCGGACCAGATGAAGCCCCTTGAAAGACGGCCCAGGCATACAGTCAGTCCCGTCTTTTCAGGGATCTGATCCCAGCCCTGAACAACCCTGTCCACTCGCACCTGGTAATTCGCCAGGATCTCTCCTAGACGGTTTGCCTGCTGCTCCGTGCTGCAGGTGATGACGACCCTTGACCGGGTTTCGAGCCACGAGGCGACCTTCTGTGCAAATGGGGCCATGGACACCCTGCGCCTGTCAGCGAGCCGGACCTCCAGATTGTCTTCTAATTGAAAACGTCCATGGATCTCCAATGTTTTCTCAGTAATGCCGGATTGACGCAGATCCAGTTCGCTGGACGCGATTCGCTGGTGACCCTTCAACTGCTCCGCCATCTCCTCAAAGGGGACAAAAACCCCATGAATATCAGGAAAGGGGATCCCTTTCTCGGCCGATTCTTCCCGGAATTTTTCTTCGTCCCGCTGAAATTTCTTCTCTATCTTCTGCCCTTCCAACGGCATACGGTGCGGCTCAATAAGGGTGATGATCCCATCTTCAGGGAGATACTGGAGGAGTGTGTCGAGATGCGGATAGAAATGATTGAGCCAGGCCTCCTGTCCCGGAAAACCTGTGCCCGCCTCCGGTCCTGGAAGCCTTCCCATGGATCTGGCCCGCTGGACATTCGGTTCATCCAGGATGATCTCCCCGGCAGGAAGAAGAATCATCTCTTTCATATGACTCTGAGATCTCTGGCTGATCGGATCAAATTGACGGATCGATTCGAGCCGGTCCCCCCAGAACTCAAGGCGGATGGGAAGAGGATAAAGGGGCGAGAATATATCGATGACGCCCCCCCGAACCGAGTAATCCCCCTGTTCCTCCACCAATGATGTGCGCTGGTAGCCATTGATTTCGAGCCGCCTGAGAAAGAGGTCTCTGTCGAACTCCTCTCCCGCCTCAAGGTATTCCAAGGAATTGAGGAGCGATTCCTTGGGCATGATTCTGAAACAGAGCGCTTCGATAGAGGTTACGACAATCGGATTCCTGTCAGACGTCAGGGCATAGAGGGCCTTAATTCGGCGGGTGACCAGTTCGTGGTGCGGGCTGAGTCCGGTCAGCGGGGACATATCGTAGGGAAAAAACTGCTGGAGCCTCAGTGCAGGGGAGGCCCCATCGGCTTCCGGACCGCTCATGAAAAACTGGAGTTCTTTGTAGAACCGTTCGGCGCCTTTTCTGTCCGGGAGGATCACGAGACAGGGTCTGTCGAGGTCGGCCAGAACCCGGGCAAAGAAGTAGGCCCGGGCTGATCCTGAAATGCCCAGGACGGCGATGGAGGTTGCGCCCCTCTTGAGCCATTTCTTCAGGGTCTCGATATCCTGATTGTGGTAATCTGGCATAAACGAATTATAAACCATAGGTTACGGGTTGCGACGGGTTCCGGAGGTGACTTTCAAGGGAGGGGATTGCGTTCTCTGCCGTTCTCTTGGTAACACCTGTTTTCGTAAGCGTTCAAAGGTTCAACGTTCAGTGCCGCCTCTGACCCCCTGAACGGTTACCTGCTCTTCTCTCTTTTGGCAGGATAATAAGGGATTCAGGATGGCATGTCAAGATTGTCGCAGACGCCTAGTCATTGCGCGGGACGGGTGACGGTCCCGCCTGAGGCGGGATTCGCCTGAAATCATCCTTTTTGTGTCTGGAGATCTCGCCTTCGATCATATAGATCACGTCTTCAGCGATATTCGTTGCATGATCACCGATTCGTTCAAGGTGGCGGGCAATCAGGAAAAGGTTGAGCAGGTAGGCCACCCGGTCAGGGTGCTTCTCGATCGCCTCCTTGACTTTGTCATAAACCATGCGGTTCATACGATCCACGTCATCGTCGTCAAGGCACACCTTGTATGCCAGGTCTACGTCCTGGTTTACCAGGGCGTCAAGGCTCTCCTTGAGCATGGCCTCTGCTTTTTCTGCCATGGCGACAAAGTTGAATGGCACCGAGAGGGGCACGCGTCTTGATATGTTCTCGACACGCTCTGCGATGTTTACCGCCTCATCTCCAATCCTTTCCAGGTCATTGTTGATCTTTATGGCGGCATTGATAAACCTCAAATCCACGGCAACAGGCTGGTGAAGTGCGATAATCTTGAGGCATTCCTCTTCCAGCTCTACTTCGGCCTCGTCGATTTCCCGGTCAGATTCGATAATCCGCTGAGAAAGCTCACCGTTCTTCGTCTCAAATGCCTGAATGGCCATGCGTACGCGTTCCTCGACCATGGCGCCGAGAGAGAGGATCCGTTTTTTTATGTTCTCCAATTCTCTTTGCAAATGTCGTTTCATAGGCGTTTCCTCATCGTGTGCCTAATTGTTTTAACCAAATCGGCCGGTAATGTAATCAGACGTCTGCTTTAATTTGGGCCGGGTAAAGATGGCTTCGGTCCGGTCCGCCTCGATCAGACTACCGAGATAGAAGAATGCGGTCACATCTGAGACCCTTGCGGCCTGCTGCATGTTGTGGGTGACGATAATAATCGTATAGGTCATTTTCAATTCATGTATCAATTCCTCGATTTTCTGGGTGGCGATCGGATCCAGGGCCGATGCCGGCTCGTCCATGAGTAACACATCCGGTTCCACTGCCATGGCCCGGGCAATGCAAAGCCGTTGCTGCTGCCCCCCGGACAGATCCAAGGCCGAATCGTGGAGTCGCTCTTTTACCTCATCCCACAGGGCCGCCTGTTTCAGACTGCTCTCCACCCTGTCTGTCAGTAACTCCTTATCCTTGATACCGTTGACACGCAACCCGTACGCCACATTTTCAAAAATAGTCTTGGGAAAGGGATTCGGTTTTTGAAAAACCATACCCACATGACGACGGAGCGCTACCACGTCCACGCTTGGATCGTAGATATTAGTACCGTCAAGGAGGACCTTCCCATCGGCCCTGCTGTATGGAATCAGATCGTTCATCCTGTTGAGGCAGCGCAACAGGGTGCTTTTTCCGCACCCGGACGGCCCGATGAGGGCGGTCACCTGGTTTTCATGGAAGTCGAGTGAAATTCCGGAAAGGGCATGGAAATCGCCGTAATAAAAATCGAGATCCTGTGCCGACATTTTGGGTGAATTTTGCATAATGACCCTAAAATTTGAAATTTGAAACCTGAAACTCGAAATTAGATAGTGGTTTCCGGAAATACATCATGTATTCTTGTGCTTGATCGGCGATGATGCCGCAAAACATTTTCAAACAGCCTCTTGGACGACATATCTACTCATCAGTGCCAGTTTCCAATTTCCAATTTCAATTTTCAAGCTTTATCGCTTCTTCCTGAGCCGGGATCGGTAGATAATGGCAATAAGGTTTAGGCCAAGCACCAGTACGATGAGCACCAATGCGGTGCCATACTGAAGGGGACGCGTGGCCTCGATCTCCGTGCCCGCCGTTGCCAGTACATAGATATGATACGGAAGCGCCATGATCTCATCAAAGATGGAGGTCGGGAGTGAAGGGGTGAAGAACACCGCTGCCGTGAACATGATGGGTGCGGTTTCTCCTGCCGCCCTGCTGAGCCCTAAGATGGTCCCGGTGAGAATCCCGGGGAGGGCCGCCGGCAGGACCACGCGGTAGATGGTCTGCCATTTGGTTGCCCCGAGGCCTAAGGAGGCCTCCCTGTAGGTGTCCGGCACGGCCCTCAGGGCCTCCTCTGTAGACCCGATAATAACCGGCAGGGTAAGGGCTCCCAGGGTCAAAGACCCGGCAAGGATGCTCACGCCCATTTTCAGATATACCACGAAAAAGGCCAACCCGAAGAGCCCGAAAACCACTGAAGGAACCCCGGCAAGGTTATTGATACCCAGGCGGATGAGACGGACGATCCGGCCGGGACGCGCATATTCGTTCAGGTAGATGGCGGAGGCCACGCCGATTGGAAGGGCTACACCGATCGCTCCAAGGCTGAGGCAGAGCGTCCCGACGATACAGGGGAGGATCCCCCCTTTGGTCATGGAGTCGATCGGCGGCTGGCTGAGAAAGGTCCAGTTGATGGCTCGCCATCCTCTTGCCACGAGAAAGTAGACGACCACCAACAGGGCGGCCCCATTGATGGCAGCAGAGATCCTGAAAAGGCCGAACATCACCCAC
Source organism: uncultured Desulfobacteraceae bacterium (assembly GCA_964483185.1). GTDB lineage: Bacteria > Desulfobacterota > DSM-4660 > Desulfatiglandales > Desulfatiglandaceae > CAZACO01. Next base: position 242 of record CAZACO010000220.1, on the reverse strand, counting down.
TGAATCACTTTCCTGCGAGGCTCCACCCCATTGGTGTGATTTATTCTGTTCATCGATTCGCCCTGACTATCCCTGCCTATGGATGCTCATTGCTTCTTGCTGGAGTTTGGCTCATGGCTGATGGTTCATGGCTGATGGCTGATAAGCAGGCATTGGGTGAGTCGGACGGTGCCTTTTCCGACTTCTGACCTCCGACTTCTGACCTCTGTTCCTTGCGCCTTGCCCCCTGCTCCCTGCATCTT
>CAZACO010000219.1:0-6836 GCA_964483185.1 uncultured Desulfobacteraceae bacterium | reverse complement strand
TATCAGGTCGGGATAGATTCCATTCTGGGCAAACTTATTAAAGACCGGGATTAGTAAAAAACAAAGCTCAGTACCCATGATTGCCGAAGAAAAGGTTAAGGTGAAGCTATCGATAAAGAAGAGGCTGAAAATATTTCTCTTTCCAGCTCCCATTGTCTTTCTTATGCCAACTTCCCTGACTTTTTTATATGATTGGCCCAGAGTGAGAAGGATGAAGTTAATGCAAGCAATAAGCAGGATAAGCAATCCAATAAATGAAAGTACATATAAGCTTACCTTGCTGTTCTTAAGTTCGTAATCAGTACTTACATTGCTTAGATAAGTCTCAGTGATTGGTAAAACGAATGGAACAAATCCATTTGAATCATTTGCCAGAATATTCAGACTCTTATTCCTTTCCACTAAGCTTTGGTAATGTTCATTGATCATTTTTATTATTTGGTTTTCAGCAAGTTTAGAATTTTCTTTCCGCGTTGTTTTATAAAAGATTGATGAATTTCCATACATGTTGCTGGAAGACCTAAATTCTTTCTCGTAATTATACGGGATTAAGGCGTCAAACTGTAAACTTGAGTTTTTGGGTATATCCTCAATGATTCCTGATATACTAAATGGTCTCTCTCCTGTATTCGTAAAGAAAACTGACTTCCCTAAAAGTTCTTCCTTAGTGCAGGAGCATACAGCCATAAATTTTTCAGCAAGTCCGGAAGTGATAATTATCTCGTCGGGATTCTCAAATATTTTGTTTTTATCGCCAAATAAAAATTTAAAATCAAATATTTTAAAGAAGTCAGATTCAGTGATATATAGGTATTCATCAAAAATGTGATTTTCAAAAAGTATTGTTGGTTTATGAGCATTGCGAAAGGCTGTACAGTTCTCTACCTGTGGTACTTCATTCTTTATTACTTCTGATAATTTTGGATCGAGATATATTGTTTCAATCTTTCCCCCATCAGGATGAAGTAAAGAATAGTTAATTCTGAAAATGTTCTTTTTGTTCTGATGAAAGTTATTATAGCCAAGTTCCTGGGAAACATAAATGTATATTAACAAAAGGCAGGCTATAGCAACTGTTAGTCCTGAAATAGTTATTATTGAATTTAATATGTTTTTCTTAATGTTACGTAGTGCAATTAATATATTTGTTTTCATATCTTATTCGATAATTTTTCACTGTTTCTCCATTCTTAATTCGTTTGCTTTGCCAGTTTAATTTTACCCATTATCCCTTTGTCTTTTACCCCCCCCCTCAATCCCGTAAAATGCGAGGTTTTGTCATCCTTCTCGTTCAGGATGGGCAAGTAAGATTGCTTCGCTTCGCTCGCAATGACACTGGATTCAATTTAATTCCACTGTCATTGCGAGGATTCCGCACAGCGGAAGACGAAGCAATCTCTTTTATTAACTCCAATTTTGTTAATTCATTCATAGCGTAAAGCTTCAACAGGATTCCTCGTCGCCGCTCTCCAGCTCTGCCAGGTAACTGTCAGTATGGCTATTCCCAGAGCAATTAGTCCCGCAAATACAAAAATCCACCAGCCAAGAGCAGTTTTATAGGCGAAGGTTTTCAGCCATTGGTGCATAGCATACCACGAAATAGGGCAAGCAATGATAAATGCCACAGCTACCCATTTTAAAAAATCTCTGTTGAGCATGATCATTACTTCAGGCACCCTGGCCCCGTTTATTTTTCTTATCCCGATTTCTTTTGTACGACGTTCGGTACTGTAAACCGAGAGACCTAAAAGACCAATGCCTGCTATGAATATTGCCAGTATTGCAAAGGCAAACAGGAGGCTTTCAAATTTTCTGTCTGATTTATATTGAAGATCATAGGTCTCATCAAGAAAAGAATATTCAAAAGCAAATGCCGGACACAAATCCTCCCAGGTGGATTTTATCTTTTCAAGTCCGGACCTTATATTGTTCTTATCGAGCTTTATGTTAACAAATCTCAGATAATCAGAAGTGTAAAACAGTAGCAGGGGTGAAAGCTCATAGTTCAATCCGCGGTAATGAAAATCTTTTATTATGCCGATAATCTGACCTTTTATACCGTTTCCAGGCAATATGACCTGACCCACCGGATCTTTAAGATCATAAAGTTTAATTGCTGTTTCGTTAATCAGGTAAGTAGCCTTGATATCTGCAGGATTTTCAGCTGAGAAACCGCGTCCTTCTTTGATTTCTATATCCATCGTTTTTAAGTAATCAGCATCTACATAGTTATTAAAGTACTTTTTCTCCTGTCCTTCAATATTGACACAGCACCATGATCCCCAGTAATTGCCAGGAAGCCTGCTTGAATAAGAAATGTTTATTATTTCGGGATATTGTGAAAGTTTATCTTTAAACAAGTCAAGGTGATCTGCTAACTGAGTGTTTATATTCAAATTTATTATATCGTTTTTACTGAAACCAAGATCCTTTTTATTCATGAATCTGAATTGCTGATTGGCTATAAGGGTGCTGCATATTAAAGAAATAGCGACTAAATTCTGAAATATTATCAGTCCATTTCGTATACCGGTCTGTTTTGAACGTCCGGATACCCTCTTTTTATCTGAATTAATAGAATATGAACTGATATAGAAACCCGGATAAAGGCCGGAGATTAGAATAAAACCGAGGATGCCTGCTGTAAATATCAGGAGATTGCCACGTACAAAGAAATCACTGATATTAACAGAGAATCCTGTTAATGAGCTCAAAACAGGACTGAGGAACCACAGTAGTATTATTGATAAGCCAGTGGAAATTAATATAAAGAAGATTGTTTCAATCAGAAACTGGAGTATCAGACTGGCTTTAGATGCTCCCTGGAGTTTTTTGATACTTACCTCTTTTGATCTTGATACCGCATTGGCAATAGTCAGGTTAATAAAATTGATGGCTGCAAGCAGGAGTATAAAAACCGAGACAGAAATAAGGATCCTGTTGTATAAAAGATTTCCATGTAAGGTGTTGCTTTCGTTTTCTATTTCATGTGAATAATAAATATCGGAGAATGGTGTCAGATGGAATTCATTTTCATACCTGAACTGTTTCATCAAATCTCTAACTCTTTTTTCAGTTTCTGCTTTGGGAGTATTCTCGGTTGATAAAAGATAGGTTGGATAACTCCATCCGTCATATTCTTTCAGAACACCTTCATAAGCAATTTGTTCCAGGCTGACTAAGGAAGCTATAACATCTGTTTTAAAATGAAGGTATGGCCTGTCCTTCATTATTGCTGTAACTGTAAAATCCCACTGGTTCTGGAACCTGACTATTTTACCAAGAGCATCATCATCGCCAAACAACCTTCTTGCTGCGGATTCTGAAAGAACAAGTGAAAATGGCCTGATAAGAGCGTCTTTTGCGTCACCTTCCAGCAAATCAAATTGAAAAACTTCAAAAAATGTGCTGTCGGCAAAAACCATTTCTTTAATATTGAAAGGATTGTTGGTGATCTGGATCCCAACGTTGTTCCAGAAACTAAGTCTTGTTGCCTTTACATCTTTGCCCATGTTCTGCATTATTGCATGACCAACAAATGAAGGCATACTGGCCCAGAAAGCATCCAGGCGATATATCCTGTCACTCCCGGGCACATTATTGTCATATTTATTCTCATTAATAACATATAACCAGATCATGATAACAGCAGAAATACTTATTACCACTCCGGTAATTTTAATAAGCGAGGTAGAAAGATTCTTTCTGAAGTTCCTGATTGCAGCCCTGATAAAACCTGTATTAAACATTATTTGTAGAAATTATATTATGATCATAACTGGATTAAATTCTTTCATCACTTGAAATCATCCCATCCACCAGCTGAATAATACGGCTCCCGTATCGTGCAAATTCTTTATTATGTGTCACCTGTAAGATTGTAATGCCTTCATTGTTAAGCTGTTTAAGCAGGTCCATTATCTGTTTCCCCTGGTCTGTATGGAGGTTCCCTGTGGGCTCGTCGGCAAGTAACAATTTAGGTTTACCAACTATAGCACGTGCTATTCCAACAAGCTGTTGTTGTCCGCCTGAGAGCTGCACCGGGAAGAGATCTTTTTTTGCAACGATATTGAAACGATCGAGCATATCGGCAACCATTCCCTTTCGTAAAGAAGACTTAACACCTTTGTAAACAAGAGGTGTCTCAATATTTTCGAAGACCGTCATCTCTTCTATAAGGTGGAATGCCTGGAAGATGAATCCAACATAGTTACGGTGAAATTCGACCCTCGCTTTTTCATTTATTGAATGTACAGAACGGTCAAGGAAGATATACTCACCTTCGCTGGGTTCATCAATCATCCCAACAATATTAAGAAGCGTTGATTTTCCCGCCCCGCTGGGTCCCATGATGGTAACAAACTCACCTTCTTCAATCCGGATGTCGATATCTTTAAGTACAAATGTCCTCTGGAATTTTGAATCGTAGTACTTGTAAATATTTTTCAGTGTTATCATAGTCATATTTTAAATATTAGTATGCTTTACATTAATAGTCAATCATTGATTTTTACCCCCCCCATCCCCTGAAGGTGGGATTGTTTTCCAACTCATTCAGGATGGGCCTGTCAGATTGCTTCGCTACGCTCGCTATGACACTGGATTCAATATAATTCCACTGTCACTGCGAGGATTCCACACAGCGGAAGACGAAGCAATCTCTTTTATTAACTCCAATTTTGTTAATTCATTCATAGCGTAAAGCTTCGACAGGATTTCTTGTTGCCACACGCCAGCTCTGCAGGCTCACGGTAATTATCACAATTGAAACTGTGGCAATCCCGGCAGATACGAATATCCACCATCTGAGCTCCGTTCTGTAAGCAAAAGTCTGCAGCCATTTATTCATTGCGTACCATGAGACAGGCGCGGCAATTATAAATGATACAGCGATTCTCTTAATGAAATCCTTATTTAATATTGTCAAAATTTCAGAGATCCTGGCACCGTTTATTTTTCGGATCCCAATTTCTTTTGACCTTGCAATACAATGCTGGAATGTAAGACCGGTTATTCCCATAAGGGTTAGGATAAGAGCCAGTACTGAAAAAACAGCTACTGCCAGACCCTGGCGTTCTTCTTTCTGATACAGAGAGTTAAAAAACTGATCATAAAAAGTGTAGTCAAACATATACTCAGGTATAATGGCATCCCAGGCTTCTTTAAGCTGTGCAAGCTGCTGTTTGGTATTACCGGGTTCAAGCCTCAGATTCAGGGCATTCATAAACCTGTTTTTAAATATTAAAGCAGCCGGCTCTCTTTCGGAATGTACTGAAGAGACCGAAAAGTCATTTACAACGCCTATTACCTGCAATCCTCCATGCTCTTTGAATGTTTTGCCTTCAATGTCTGCCCAACCGAATTTTTTCACAGCGGCCTGGTTCAGGATGCATACTTTATCTTCTTCGCCCTTGTGAAAGTTTCGTCCTTCAATCAACTTCAATCCGATAGTATTAATGAAATCCTCGTCTACTTCAAGACAGTTAAGCCAGAACTGGTTATCATTTTCCCCGCTGCCCGACCGTGAATTTATCAGTCCTGGCACTCCCATGCTGAGAGAGGCTGAAGCTATGAACGGGAATTTTCCCAGCTCCTGTTTTACCAGGTCACCTCCCTGGAAATTGCCTGGCAGGATCACCCGCAAGAGGTTTTCCTGGTTAAATCCCAGGTCGGACTGTTTCGCATACGAGATCTGCTTATATATAGTAAGGACACATACCATTAATATAATAGATACAGTTGCCTGAAAAACTGAAAGTATACTGTTTATTCCCTTTCCCCTTGTTTTAATTATATCAGCATGTAGAAATTTGCGAATATCAAATTTTGCGTCCATATACATTGGGGCTATGGAAGTAATCAGAATAACCAGTATTATAATTGAAACAATAACCAGGTTTGCCGGATAAGCATAGAGGTCAGTGAATTTCAGATTCCGTTCAAATAATTCTGAAGCAAATGGTAATACCTGCAATGCTATGATTAACGCAAGAAAAAATCCCAGTAAAGTACTCACAGTATTTTCAGTAATATGAAACAGGGAGAGTTGACGGATGCCTGCCCCATGTGTTTTTTTGATTCCCGTTTCGCGCAATCTTGAAAACTGGAGTGAGATTGTGAAGTTAACATGATTCGACATGGAAAGAAGGAGGATAAGAAGAGCTATAGCTGTAAACAGGTATATCATTGAAGTGTTTGCCTGACGGTTCATGTTGTTGGCAATACCTTTTTCTGAATATATTATTTTCAGGGCTTGAATTGCCAGGGGCCCTTCCGACCTGGTGGAGAAGTCTGTTATTCCACTGATCTTGTTATTGAATTGTAGCGGATCGACGTCATGTCGTAGTTTTACATAAATATTTGCAGGATACCATATTATACCGTCATCGCCGGCCTGCATAATACGGTTTTTCTCATCTTCAATGTTGATGAAAATATCGGAATAGAAACTGGTATTATCCGGGAAATCTTCAATAACACCAGTTATTTTTGCGCTTATAAATCCTCCGATATCTATAGTCCTGCCCAGCGGACTTTCCTCTCCGAACATAGTTGTGGCCAGTTTCTGTGATATAACTGCAGAACCTGCCTCCGAAAAGGGTTCGGAAGTAAATCCTTCAATAAGCTTGAGATTGAAAGTAGTGAAGAACTGGTTATCAGTAGAGATGGCATCTTTCAATTTTGCATAAAGGTCTTCACAGGCAACATTAAAATCCCACCCTGTAAGGTATTGTACAGGTGTTACCGATTCAATTTCCGGATAGTCATTTCTAAGTTGTTGAGCGACTTTGTAGTTTATATTACAGTCATTATTATCCGATGCAATTAACCTGTAT
>CAZACO010000218.1:4913-6885 GCA_964483185.1 uncultured Desulfobacteraceae bacterium | reverse complement strand
CGCGAAGGCCTCATCAAGATGAATGAACTGGTCATGTTCTGCGGCAGAGACAAACTGCCCTTGATATGGTTTCAGGATACCAGCGGCATTGACGTGGGCGATATCGCTGAACAGGCAGAACTCTTGGGGCTTGGCCAGTCCTTGATCTACTCCATTGAAAGCTCGCACGTGCCGATGATGTGCGTTGTCCTGAGAAAGGGAACGGCCGCGGCCCATTACATCATGGGAGGGCCCCAGGCAACCCGGAATAATGCCTTTACATTGGGCGTGGGGACGACAGAGATATATGTGATGCACGGTGAGACCGCTGCTGCCGCGGCCTTTGCAAGGCGATTGGTCAAGGAGCAGGACGCCGGGCATCCCCTTGAGCCGGTCATCGAAAAAATGAACGCCCTTGCCCAGCAGTATCATGACCAGTCCAGGCCGATATACTGTGCTAAGGCCGGACTGGTGGATGAGATTACCCGGATGGCCGCACTGAGGGACTATTTTGTGGGATTTGCGAGATGTTGTTATCAAAACCCGCCCAGCATCTGCCCCCAGCATCAGATGCTGCTGCCGAGATCCATCAGGGGGTAGGTGTTTTCATCGTGGCACGGGGAGTGATGGAGTAGTGGCGTGGTGAAATAGCCCAGAGAAAAGGAGGAAAAAATGAGCGAACACGATATCTTTAAGGTCCATCCGAGAATGCCCAAAAAGGTCAGGTTAGGCGATATCACCGTGAGGGACGGGTTTCAGCACGAGGAGGAATGGATCCCCACGGAGGCCAAGATATACTATCTCCAGGAACTGGCCTTTGCGGGCGTGAAACGTTTGGAGGTGACCAATCTGGGAAACCCCCGGATCATGCCCCAGTTCAAGGACGCTGAAGAGGTCCTCAAGGGGGTGCACAACGATATCTTCAAGAAGAGGCTGGCCAAGAGAGGCATCCATCATGAAGACATTGAATGGACGGCCGTCACGATCCGGGAACCGGCAGTAGACCAGGCCATCCGGCTCAAGGAAAAAGGGTATGGTCCGGACAGGGTCTTGATGATGGTATCCACGGACGAGGAGCATCATTTCGCCAACAGCGGCACCACACTCCCCGATTACTGGATGGAGGCGGAGCGATGTATCAAGAAGTGCAAGGCGGCCGGCATCAAGATGTGCGGCACGGTGAGCACCATCTGGGGAAGCCCCATATCGGGTCCTACAAGATTTGAGGAGGCCGTGGAGTTTACCAAACGTTGGCTCAGTATCGGGGCCGATGATATTGAACATGCAGACCATGACGGCTCTGCCCCACCGAATCAGGTCTACCGCTATTTCTCCATGATATTGGATGAAATGCCCAATACGGATCTCCATATCGGCCATTTTCATGTGACCCGGGGGTGGGGTCTTGCCAATGTCCTGGCGGCCCTCCAGGCTGGGATCGACATATTTGAGGGCACCATCGGCGGGATGGGCGGACAGCCGGCCAATTTTTTGGGCAAAACCCCTGTTCCGGGGACAGGATCCTATTATTATAAGGATCCCAATGTGGTGGGCCTGGCGACCTTTGAAGACATGTGTGTCATGTTGGATGAGATGGGGATCGATATCGGAGGGATCAACATCGACCGGATACTGGAAATCGGCCGGATGATGGAAAAGACGGCAGGCAGGAGACTGCGCTCGGAATCGATCCTCAACGGCAGGATACCCAAAGAACCGCGTGAAGATTTCAAGCGGCCCGGACTGCCGATACTGAAAGAGAAGTTAGGCGAGAAACCGGGCGTCATCATCCCCGAGGGGTGGCCGGAACAGGCCCAAGTGCCCCCGGAACTGCTAAAAGGGAGATAGGGATCAGGAGAGAAGAATCCTGCTGAAGCGTTCTCTTTCAACCTGTTCAGCCACGGCAAACACGCCCTTCTCATGGATCCCGGTCTTTATCCGTGATCTGCCAAAGAATCGGACCAGCCTCTCCGTCGGCTGGTTCCCGGGGGCC
>CAZACO010000218.1:0-4813 GCA_964483185.1 uncultured Desulfobacteraceae bacterium | reverse complement strand
AAAGGGTCACAGTCCAGGCCCCGAGATCAAAAAGGAGGTCCCACAAGCATTTCTGACGAAGACTTCGGGGGTTCAATGTTGTCCTTGTCCCCAACCCTGAATCCCGCTTTCAGCCGGAAATCCTGAACCCCTGGCCCAGACCTGGTTATCCGGTGCATCAACAATGGCTCGTTCAGTGAAGCAACTATCGGGTTGCCAGTTTCGAACCGGACAAGTTGCGCCAGGGCAGGCTGTGAACGCTTACGATGTTTTTTGGGAACATTGTCTACACTGACGCTATATTTTGATCGAGACATTTTTTGCTTGCATTCTGACATAATATTTAATAATGCATAATTTATAAATTATACAATCGGCGGTTCATGAGATCCTGAATGTATAAAATCCGCGCCAAAACCCTGCACCAGGAAATTGTTGCCCAAATCCAGAAGATGATCCAGAAAGGGGTCCTGGCCAAAGGGCAGAAGATCGATGAAAAGAGCCTCTGTGAATCCATGGGGGTCAGCAGGACCCCTGTGCGCGAGGCGCTCCGGCTGCTCAAATCAGAGGGCCTCATTGAACTCATTCCCCACAAGGGCGCTTTTGTCAGCCAGCCCTGTATTGAAGAAATCAACGATATGTTCGAGGTCATGAGCGTACTGGAAGGGACCTGCGCCCGGCTCGCCGCGACCCATCTGAAGAAAAAAGACCTCCAGAAAATCGAGGCCCTCCATGAAGAACTCGAAACCCACTACCAGAACAGGGATTATGACACCTATCTGAAAAAAAACCATGTCCTCCACGTATTTGTTCAGGAACTGGCCGGAAACAAGGTCCTGAATGACGTTATCAACGGCCTGAGACAGAAGATCCTGCTCTATCGTCAGCGACAACTACATCAGCCGGAGCGTTTTGATCAATCCATCCAGGAGCATAGAAAGCTGTTGGGGGCATTTCGCAGAAGGGACCCGGATTCAGCAGAGTCCCTGATGAAACACCATCTCCTCATGCAGTGCAAGGCCCTTGTCGGGCTGTATGCCAGCAAGGGCACCCTATCTTCTAACCTTAACGAATAAGGAGGTCGCAATGAAATCGAGAACAGGAAAAATCGGAACTCTGGTCGTTTCTTTGTGTCTGGCATGTGCCTTTTTGGCGTGGGGCGAACGGGCTGATGCCAAGTCGATGGTACTCAAGGTATCCCATCAATTTGCCGCAGGCGATGTGCGGGACCTGATGGCTCGGGTATTTGGAGATATGGTCACCAAAAAGACAAACGGGGAAATCAAATTTCGTTACTATCCAGCCAAATCTCTGTTCAAACCGAAAGAGCAGTGGGACGCCATGCGCATGGGGGCATTGGACATGTCGGTATTCCCCCTGGATTATGCCTCCGGAAAGGTGCCTCAATTCTCAATTACCCTGATGCCCTGTTCGGTAACGAATATCAAGGAGGGTCTCAGCTGGAGAAACAAACCGATTGGCAAGAAGGTCGAGGCCCTGATGGAAGAAAACGGCGTCAAAAACCTTGTCTGGGCCTGGTTCGACGGCGGCATCGGGAGCAAAGTCAGACAGATAAGGGTCCCGGAAGACGTAAAGGGGACAAAGATGAGGGCGGCCGGCAAGAAATTTGAGTACATGATGCAAAAGGCCGGGGCCTCCATCACCAGCATGCCTTCCTCGGAAACCTACCATGCCCTGTCCACCGGCGTTCTGGATACCATGCTGACATCGTCTGCCTCTTTTGTTTCTTACCGGCTTTATGAGGTCCTGAAGTATATTAACGTTCCGAGAGACTATTCCATCTGGTACATGTCCGAAAATCTGTGCATCTCCATGAAGACATGGAAGCGGCTCACGCCGGCACAGCAGAAGATCTTTATCGAAACAGCCGAGTGGATGCATGAAAACTGGATCTATCAGAATTTCAAGATACTGGTGGACAAGCTCATTGAGGCGTATACAAAGGCAGGGGTCAATATCCATTATATGACCGAGGCGGAATTTAATGTATGGCTTGAATTTGCAAAGAAAACAGCGTGGAAGGATTACGCAGAAAATGTGCCAGGAGGTCAGGAGTTTCTTGATCTGGCCATTCAGGCGATGAAATAGAAGTGACTAAAGTGAGCTAAAGTGCCTAAAGTGAGCTAAAGTTAGATGAGGCAGATGAAACACGAAATTCCTTTACTTTAGGCACTTCCAACTCCAAACTTCAAAAACGAGACGTCATATCATGAAACAGATCGGAAGAATATTAGGGCTGATTATTGAAGGGCTGACGCACGCGACCGGCTGGATCGCTGCATTATCGCTTGTAGCGGCTGCCATCATTGTGACCGAAGGCGTCATTGTCAGAAAGATATTCGGCATTTCCACCATCTGGCAAATTGAGGCATCTGTGTACCTGCTGATTTTTACGGTCTTTTCAGGCTCGGCCTTTGTCCAGAAAAGCGAACATCATCTGAATGTGGATCTGGTTGTCATCCACCTTTCCCCCAAGACAAGAGAGATCACCCTTGTTGTCGTTTCTATCCTGTCGTGCGTGATTGCCGCCGTACTTGCATGGTACGCCTGGCCCATGTGGTGGGAGACCGTTGTCAACAATGAGCACTCGGAATCGTTGTGGGGTCCACCCCTGTGGATCCCATACTTCTTTCTCCCGATAGGAATGACGCTCCTTTTCCTCCAGTACATTATCTACATCCGCAACAAGATCATTGCCATCAGAAAGGGGGAATTCGATGAAAAGGCAGAGCTTTTCGAGCTGAGAGATATTGAGATTCCCAAAGGTGATTCAGATCCAAGGCAGTAACTTCTCAAAAAATCCGGGCCCCGGCCCATCCCAGACCCGAAGGCGCGGGGGGTCCCTTCAGAAAGGGCTATGAGAAATACAGGCGTTTCCGACTATCCGTATGTCCAGTGAGATTTCATCTGAAGAGGCGTCATACACAACCAAGTTGAAAATCATGTTGGGCCTATTGGTGAGGTACGTAAAGCCTGCTAGGGCCACTTCGCCGTCAAAGAAGCTCCGAGGAAATATAGTCCTTGAGTCGAAGATCCCGCTTTTGCGGGAAAGGGACCCTCCGAGCCGGAGTTTTTGAACTTACCCAAAATAACAATTACGGTCCCGGAAAGGAAAACTCCATATGAACGAATTGGTTATTGCGATACTCTTGTTTGGAAGCGCCTTTGCGTTGCTGATCTCCGGTATCCCCATATGGGCGGGACTGGTGGGCATCTCGGTGATATTCGTCCTCATTTTTTCTCCTCACCTCCTGGCCACGCTCCCCTATGTGCTCTACAGCAGCATGGACAATTTTGCCCTGTTGGCCATCCCCCTCTTCATTCTGCTCAGCGCTCCAATAGCCGAATCAAACGCGAGCAAGGACCTATACGAAACGCTTCATAAATGGCTGTATAAGATTCCGGGGGGACTCGGGATTGCCAACATGATCGGCTGCGGTATCTTTGCCGCACTATGCGGCTCCAGCCCGGCCACAGCCGCAGCTATCGGAGGGATCGGGATCCCCGAAATGAGAAGGCGTGGATATTCGCCCGCATTGAGCACAGGGTTGATTGCCCACGCCGGGACCTTCGGCATCCTTATCCCGCCAAGTGTGACCATGATCCTTTACGGGGTTGCCACCGAGACATCCATTGGCAAGTGCTTCATTGCCGGTGTTCTTCCAGGCGTACTTGAAATTATCTTGAGCTGTATTTGGGTGGGAACGGTCTTTTACTACCGCAGGCTGGTGCCCGCCAAACCCGGGGCCATGTACTATATTGAAGACCGGGGCGTCATCGAAAAATTTACATGGAATGAAAGGTTCGCGTCTCTGGTCAAGATCCTCCCGTTTGTTTTGATCATATTCGGAATTATGGGATCGCTGTATGGAGGCTGGGCCACACCGAGCGAGGCCGGGGGATTAGGCGCTGTGCTGTCCATCTTCTTTGTCATGATCATCTACAAGATTTACAGACCCAGACAACTCTGGAAGATTTTTATCAAGGCATTAAACGAAAGCAGCATGATCTTGATGATTATGGCCGCCGCCCTGCTGTTTGCCTATGTCTCTTCGGATCTCTACGCGACCCAGGCAATGGGGGAGTTGATTTTAAGTCTTCCCTTCGGGAAATGGGGGATTATCGTCCTCATCAATATCCTGCTCTTGATACTGGGCTGTTTTATCCCCCCGGCGGCCGTAATTTTAATGATAGCGCCTCTGTTGGTTCCCATCATCCAGGGGTTGGGATTTGATCCCATATGGTTTGCCGTGATCATGACGGTCAACCTCGAAATCGGCCTGGTAACGCCACCTGTAGGCCTTAATCTCTATATCGTCAAAAATATCGCTCCTGACGTTCCCATGTCCCATGTTCTGTTAGGGGTCGTGCCATTCGTCATCATCGAAGGGATCGTGATTGTCAGTGTGTGTATCTGGCCTGAATTGGCCACATGGCTCCCGGACAGGATGATAGGGTAAATTTATGCTGAGTGAGGGTACGTTATGAATGATAGATCCCTAAAAGACTGTTTTCTGAAAACCTTCTCAACCCGACGTGAGAAACTGGCGATTACCTTTCTCCGTGACGGCGTCGTTGAGACCGAGCTGACATACCGGGAACTGGACCTGGATTCAAACCGGATGGCAAACGCCTTGAGAGATCTGGGCGTGAAAAAGGGAGACAGGGTGATCCTGTTCCTTCCCAAGTCCTTGGTTTTTCTCGTCGCCCACCTGGCGCTTCAAAAGATGGGGGGGGTTGGAATCCCCTTGAATCCCGGGTTCAAGAAATCGGAAATGGAATACCTGGTTCATGACGCTGAAGCGAAACTGGT
>CAZACO010000217.1:0-6894 GCA_964483185.1 uncultured Desulfobacteraceae bacterium | reverse complement strand
CTGGTGGGAATTGCGGCAGCAGTGGTTATCTGCTCGCTTCTTTATGGCTAAGGGCGGTGGTCAAAATGTAACCGTTCACGTGTTCAAGGGTTCAGAGGGCATACGCTTTCAGCTGGAAGAGCTTTTTGTTCTGCGTTGCCACGATATGGTAAAATCGGTCCTGAGGCACGTAGATGTAGGGGACGTCCTCTTTTCGCCGGTAAAGGAAATGTGAGAGGATCATCCGATTAACGGCCCTGTGGCCGATGATCATGATGTTCTGGGGGTTGCTGCTCAGATACAGGGCCTTTTTGATACCCCTGTCCACCCGATCCTTCATGGAGACATACCCCTCTCCCTCGGGGTAGATATAGTCATATTTATCGTGTTTTCTGGCCATGTAGACGTGAGGCATCTTGTCCCTGATTTCCGCATAGCTCATACACTCACAGACGCCGCTATTGATTTCGTTAAACTCCTTAAGGGGTATGATGGAGCAGTTTTGTTGTTGACGCATAATCGGAACCGCCGTCTGTACGGTCCTTCTTTTCTCACTTGTAAAGATAACCGGGATCTTTTTGTTTCTGAAATACCGGGCCAGTGCCCCGGCCTGGGCCTTCCCGTTCCCGGTTAAACCGGAATTCCCGCCGATCCTGTTCTGAAGATTGAAGTGGGTTTCTCCATGTCTGATCAGGAAGAGGTTCTTGACTGTATCAGCAACAAGAAAATCCCTGATCAGGTCGTAGTAGGGGATATCGTCTGAGATCTCCTCATCAGAGATCTTGTTGTAAAGAGAATCCAATCGAATAAAATTCCGCTCGTTTTCAACAGGGGTGTAAATGGACTCATAATAGCGGATGCGCTGTCTGAAACTCCGGACGGCCGCCTCCTTTCCTAAGTGATTGAACTCCGGGAGCGTCACCTTTCGATCGATGCTTGCTTTGAGAATCTCTTCATCGTGGTTTGTGCACTCGATGAAGAGAACGGGGTGGTCGGTGAGCAAGTCGGCTATTTTTTTTCTTCTCCTGGAGCTGACATTGGTGGCGTCCATGATAGCGACCTGCCCGGTTCCTTTCAGGTAATCCATAGCGCGTCCGATATTGATCAGGGCGATCTTCTCTCTGAGCGCCGCCCCGTGCCTGTTGTTGGGGTCGTAAAATTCAGGGTAGGAGGTGTCTTCAGGGCTCAGTTTTCTTCTCAGGTCGCCATTATTGAAAATTCGGGTCTTTATCAGGTCTTTGACCAGATTTTCTCTCAATTTGCTGGCGATCGTCGACTTTCCCCTGGCAGGCAGACCGACCATCACAAGGTAAAGTTTTTTGTAGTCCATCCTGTCCATGCCGCACTGATTCGTGAACGGGTGATTTATCATCTTGAAGTTTTTTTCAAAGCAGTTATAATTGACCAATGAGTGTTTAATCAAGGGAATTTCCTGCGCAGTCATGCGCAAAGGACAGGAGGTAAAAATGGCACAGAGTTCCATTACCAGATCTCGGACCGACGTATTGGTCAATGACTTTGTCAGGAGTGTTTACAACTGGATGGCAGTCGGGCTTTGTCTGACAGGGGTCGTCGCCCTCTATGTTTCGAGCAATGAGGCGATGGTACGCCTTATATTCGGCAACCCGATTATCTTCTTTGTTCTTATTATAGCTGAATTAGGCATGGTGTTCGCCCTCGCGGGGATGGTTAACCGGATGAGCGCCGGGACGGCCACCTCCCTCTTTGTGGTCTATTCGGCCCTGAATGGCGTGACGCTTTCTTTCATATTTTTGGCCTATACCCGTACGTCCATTGTCAGCACCTTTTTTATCTGCGCCGGCACCTTCGTTGCCTGCAGCATCTATGGATGGACCACGAAGAAGGACCTGACGTCGTGGAGCGGATTCCTGACCATGGGTCTGATAGGGATCATCATCGCATCTCTGGTCAATATGTTTATCAGAAGCAGCGCCATGAGTATGATCATCAGCTATATCGGGGTTATCGTCTTTGTGGGGTTGACGGCGTATGATACCCAGAAACTGAAAAACATGGCGCTGACGCAGCCAGCCGGCGTGGATGGTGCGGTGGTGCGAAAAGGGGCTATCCTGGGTGCGCTCTCCCTTTACCTGGACTTTATCAATCTGTTCCTGATGCTACTGAGGATATTCGGGTCGGCGCGTGAGTAGGACTTGTGATGAAACTGGAAACTGGAAATATACCGGATACTCGATACCGGATACTTGACACCGGATGAGGGGATTCTGTGTTTTCTGACTTCTGACACCCGATTTCTGACCTCTGGTCTCTTACACCTGACATCCGGCATGACAACATATCCCCCTGAAGGAGCTGTTCCCCTCTCAGGGGGATTTTGTTTTGGGGGGTGATCGAATATGAACGAGCCGTCCTACCTGAGCCTTTACAGAAACGGGGCGTTTGAACCCCGTATGGAGAAGGCCCTGGCCCTGATGGAACAGTGCCATCTCTGCCCGCGCAGATGCGGGGTGGACCGGCTGAATGGGGAAACAGGCTATTGCCGCACCGGGAGGCACGCAAGGGTCGCCAGCTACAACGCCCATTTTGGGGAAGAGGCCCCGCTGGTGGGAAGGCACGGGTCCGGGACCCTATTCCTCAGTTCCTGCAATCTCTTTTGCAGCTTTTGCCAGAACTATGATATCAGCCACCTGAATGAAGGAGTTGAGGTCGCGCCCGACCGGATTGCCGCCATGATGATCGAGCTGATGGAGAGGGGGTGCCACAATATCAATTTTGTGACGCCGACCCATGTGGTTGCGCAGATCTTGGAGGCCCTTAAACCGGCCATTGAACATGGCCTGAATATACCGCTGGTGTATAATTCAGGCGGATATGAGAGCGTCGAGACGTTGCGTCTGTTAGACGGGATCTTTGACATCTATATGCCCGATTTCAAGTTCTGGGAGGATAGATGGTCTGAGACGTTCTGTAATGCGCCCGATTACAGGGACGTGGCCAGGGCGGCTATCCGGGAGATGCACCGCCAGGTGGGCGATCTGGTGGTTGACGGTGAAGGGATCGCCGTAAGGGGGCTGCTGATCAGGCACCTGGTCATGCCGAATGGCGTGGCGGGAACGGATAATATTATGAATTTTTTGGCCAAAGAGATATCCTCAGACACCTATGTCAATGTGATGGACCAGTACAGGCCCTGCGGCCATGCAAACAAAGACCCGGTGATCAACCGGAGACTGACGTCGCAGGAGTACAGGGAGGCTGTGGACGCAGCCAAAAAAGCCGGACTGTATCGTCTGGATTCCAGGGAGCGGCCTCGTATCATTTTTGGATTTTAATGGAGAAGGAAAAAACATTTGTTGTCGGGGATATCCATGGATGCCTCGATCCGCTGAAACGGCTCCTCGATGCGATCCCGTGGCGACCGGGGCAGGACAGACTGATTTTTGTGGGCGATTATATCGACAGAGGACCTCGTTCCAAGGCCGTCGTGGACTGCATCCTCGGCCTTATCCGGATGGATCCCCGGGTGAGGTGTCTGCTGGGGAACCACGAGGCCATGTTGCTCGATTACCTCTCAGGGAAGCATCAGGATCTGTATCTTGCCAACAGGGGACTGACGACATTGAAAAGCTATCTGGCAGAAAAACCGGCAGGGGAGGGGCCTCTGGTGCCTCCTGACCATATGTCCTTTTACCGTTCCCTCAAGCCGTTCATGGAGCTTGAGGCGTACTATGTGGTTCACGCCGGTTTCAGGCCAGGCATCGAGATAGAAAGCCAGTCCCTGGAGGATATGACCTGGATCCGGGAGCCCTTCATTTCCTCGGATCATGACTTTGGAAAGAAGGTGATTTTCGGTCACACGCCTTTCTCCCGGCCGCTGGTAACGGACAACAAAATCGGCATCGACACGGGGGCTGTTTTTGGAAACCGGCTGACCTGTATTGAACTGCCGGAAGAGCGGTTCTATTTTGTTGAGGCCTGAGCCGCGGCCCGGGAATCAGCTCCTTCTCCCGCTGATAAAATCCTCAGCTAATTCCACATCTTCTCTGCTTCCGATATAGAGTGGCACTCTCTGGTGGAGTTCCCTCGGGTGGATGTCGAGAATCGGCCCGTTGCCGTCACTGGCATATCCCCCCGCCTCTCTGACGACCATTGCAAGAGGATTGGCCTCGACCATCAGGCGCAGTTTTCCGGTTGGCTTTTGGGGGTCTTTGCTGTCTGCGGGATACATGAAGATGCCGCCCTTGAGGAGATTGCGATGGAAGTCGGCTACCAGGCTTCCGATATACCTGGAGGTGTAGGGCCGGCCGCTCTCCTTGTCCCTGGCCTTGAAATAGTTCACAAGGGCAAGGGTTTTTTCATCCCAGAAGGCATAGTTGCCTTCGTTGACGCTGTAGGTCTTTCCTCTTTCAGGGATGCGGATATTCTCGTGAGAGAGGAGGAACTCCCCGACGCTCGGATAGAGGGTAAAACCGTGTACGCCGGTTCCTTTTCCGGTAGTGTAGACCATCATGGTGCTGGAACCGTAGATGAAATACCCGGCTGCTACCTGGTCCACCCCTGGCTGCAAGACATCATTCAGGAGCATGTCGATCTCGGTCTCATCGCTTTTTTTTAGGTAAATGCCAAAGATGGTGCCGATGTTTACATTGACGTCGATATTGGAAGACCCGTCAAGGGGATCAAAGACGATGATGTAGTTCCCCTTCGGATAATGGGAGGGGATCTCGATCAGGTCTGCATTTTCTTCAGAGCCCATACAGCAGAGTTGACCCACGTGCTGCAGACGTTCGATGATCACCTGGTTGGAGAATACATCAAGCTTCTGGACCTGTTCCTCCTGGACATTGGTTCGGCCGGTAGCGCCCAGGATGTCTGCAAGGCCCGCCTTGTTCACCTCTCTGGAAATCACCTTTGCCGCGACGATCAATTCATTGAGCAGGGTGGTAAAGGCCCCGGTCGCCACAGGGTTTTGCCGCTGCTGCTGCAAAATATGTTGTGTGATCGTAATTCCAACACCCTTTCTTCCCATCTTTCATCCTCCTTGTAAGACACTATCGCGCGAAGGCGCAAAGCCCGCAAAGGGAAATATTTACCCGGTTAGGGGACCCTGCCGGGGGTAACGAATTATTTTTTCGAAAACTTGGCGTCTTGGGGTCTTCGCGCGAGAACATATTCTTGCCCGGTCAATATTTCATGAGGGAATTCCAGAAGTCAGGGTCATCGTCCTTCCAGTTCGGGCCAAATCTCCGGTCACAGAATCCGCTCAGCCTTTCGTACCACTTGACGAACACGCTTTTCTTCTTGTCGATGGCATCAAGGATGTCCGCCAGGAACACGTCCACCCTGCTGATTTCATCCTTGGGTACATAATAGGCCGCCCCTTTTTTAAACGACTTTTTCAGGTTTTCCTGTGAGAGCGCATGGGCCGTAAGCATGAGCGCTGGAATTTCCCGTTTATTTGCGATCTCCAACAGCTCATATCCCCGGACCCCCATGATATCGAGCACTGCCGCATGGTAATAATTGGATTCAAGAAGTTCCTTCCCTTCTTCAAAGGTCGATGCCCGGTCGATTTTGCATATTTCCAACAGTTCAGTCAAAAACTCGAGGATGTCCTCCTCATCGTCAACGATCAGGATCCTTTTCCCCCTAAGGATTTTTTCAACGTCCATATCGTGTCCTCCTTTTGATACCCTATGATATAGAACCTTATTTCGTTCAGATTGCGGGTTGTCGATATTCGAGCCTGTATATCTCCGCCAGTGTCAGAAATATGGTGATAATGAGCGGACCGTAGATGATCCCCAATATACCGAAAAGCTTGATCCCCCCCAAAATGCCGATGAACACAAGGAGCGCGTTCATCTGCATGCCCTGGCCGATCATCCTGGGTTTGACGAGGTACTCTACGATTGAACTGTACGTCACATTGTAAATCAGGTAGCCCAGGGCGAGGCCTGTATTTCCGTGCAGCATCAGGATGACAGCGGCCGGGACAAAGACTGCCGTGGCGCCGACGATCGGCAGAAAGGCCATGAACGTAATCACCGTGCCCCATAAAAATGGGGAGCCCAGCCCGAAAAAGAAGAATCCAAAGCCGCCGAAAATGCCCTGAATGATCCCGGACATACCGTTCCCGACAATCAGGGCCCTTCCCATTTCATTGAACTTGTCCGCCAACTTTTCAAGCTGTTCCTTGGGGACCGGCATCAATTCGATGAGATACTTCTTCAGCCGCGCACCATCTTTAAGAAGATAAAAAATGGTGAGCATCATCAGGAAGAAGTGGACCAGGAAACTGAGCATATTCGAGGCCATGGATGTGAGCTGGCTATACAGGAAAAGGCCCACTTTCTTCCCGATGGCGTTGGCCAGTTCCTCCACGGTATCCGGTGTAATGGTCAGGCCTGTCAGTTTGCCGAGTTTCTTGAATCGGTCGGCCCAGACGGGGTCATGCTCTATAATATCCTGGATCTGCTTCAGGGAGACTTCGCTGCTGCTCCGTTTGTAGAATTCGTACGCCTCATTGGAGAGGGTCCCGACAAACCATCCTACGGGAATGACCAATATCACCAGCAGGAAAACGGTGACGCAGAGGGACGCCAATGTCTCCCTGTTCCGAAATACCCTATTGACCCAACTGTATAGCGGATACAAAACACTTCCGATGAGAAGCGCCAGTACAATCGCTGACACATAGGTCCAGAAGAGCTTCAGGAGCAGGAGCAGAGAGCAGATCAAAAAAACGAGAAATAATGTGGCGCCATGCTTTTTTTCCATGATAAGGACCTCTTGAAGGGACACTATAGTGACAGATCAGTGGATAGTCAAAAAAAAAGTGTAGGGGTTCGTGGGTTCAAAGCCCGCCCTGGTGCGACTTATTGCAGGAATCGAGACATGTGTATCCATAGGATTGGACTACACTTCTCGGTC
>CAZACO010000216.1:1957-6900 GCA_964483185.1 uncultured Desulfobacteraceae bacterium | reverse complement strand
AGCAAGAAGGACTCTAAGATAAAGATTTTGTGGACTTTTCTGGTTTATGTGTTAAAATTATATGTGAATCGGGTGTAAATGTCGAGATCATGATATCCGTATGGATGGGATATCGCAGCCTCTTGACCGAGGCGTGACAGTAATAACCGTTGAAGAGGATAAAAATGAAGATATTCATTGTGGGAAGCAGGGGTATGTTGGGCAGTGAATGCAAAAATGTCCTCGGCCAGGGCCACGAAGTTATTTGCCCGGATAAGAAGGAAGTGGATATCATTAGCTGGGATGTGGTCATAGAAAGCCTTACAGAGGTGTCTCCGGATGTGATTCTCAATTGCGTCGGGCTCACCGATATGGAGGCGTGTGAAAAAGACGATTTCGCGGTTCGAAAGATAAATGTGGAAGGTCCAAGGAATCTGGCTCAGGCATCTGCGCGGTTCGGTTGTAAGATGGTCCATGTTTCCTGCGGGCATATATTTGACGGGCAGAAGGGGATGCCTCAGCCCTATTTCGAAGACGACACACCCAATCCGATTTCTGCCTACGCGAAAAGCAAGTTGGAAAGTGAAGCAGCGGTGAGAGGCAACTCACCGAACTATATCATCGTTCGCTCCATGTGCCTGTATGGGTTGAATGGGAAAAACCTGATCAAATCGATGTTGGCACAGGCTGTTCGTAAGCCTTCAAAGGTCTTACGGATACCGGAAGATCAGTTCGGTGCGCCAACATGGAGCTATCGTCTGGCACTGCAGATAAGAGAACTCCTGGAGAGTAATGGAAGGGGCACATACCACGCAACTGCCGGTGGCTACTGCAGCCGCTTTGAGTTTGTAGAGCATGTCCTGAGTCGGTTAGAGATCAAAACGCCGATCGAGCCGTGCGGGCTGAAGGACCTGAAAGATACGGCGGGTTGGCCTGCCAATTGTCTGTTGGAAAACAGGCTCTCCAAGAAGCAGGGGGTCGATGTCATGGTGGACTGGAAAGAGGATCTGGACCGGTTCCTCGACGCATCGGGCCATGAACTTATCAAGGAAGCCCAAAAGGAATGAAAATACTCCTCTCCCTGCTCGGGCTGTTATACCTGGTCAGCCCGTACGACCTTTTCCCGGACATATTTGTAGGGGTGGGGTGGATTGACGACCTGATCGTTTTAGGACTGATCTGGTGGTATCTCTATGTTTACCGGAAACGGCGATACAGTTATGAAGGCCCCGAGCCCCGGAGCGGGGCAACCTCCCAGGGGCCGGGCAGGGAGAACTCTGATCCACGTGAGGCCGCTGAACCAAAAGATCCATACACCGTGTTGGGCGTTCGGAGAGGGGCATCCTCCAAGGAGATAAAGGAGGCCTACAGGCACCTTGCCAACCAGTATCATCCTGACAAGGTTCTCCATTTAGGAGATGAATTCAAGGAGTTAGCCGAAATCCGATTCAAGGAGATACAGAGCGCCTACCAGGAATTGAGGCCCAAATAGGACCGACTAAATGGATCGGCCCAAAACCCCACCCTCATAGATGGCAGACTTGGCGCTTCTCGGCTCCAGGCAATCTCCGATCTGATGGATTTCATACCCTAGTGTTTTGATCTGGCGGTAGAGACTGTCATCCGGCCGGGAACCGACCGCGATGACGACGGAATCCCCCTCTATAAAGACCTCCGTGCCCTTGTCGTCCGCCACAATGACCCCGTTCTCTTTCACCCTGCAGAGCCTGAACCCCGTCCTGATTTCCACCCCGTTATCCATAAGCTTCCTGATGAGGAGTTTCTTGGTCATGCTTTCAAGCTGGGCGCCGATCTTGGGGAGCATTTCCACGACCGTGACCTGAGACCCGTTTTCCGAGAGATGGAGGGCCACCTCGCATCCGATGGCGCCCCCGCCGATCACGACCGTCTTTTCACCGGGCGATGAATCCTTATTGAGTGCCTCATCGACAGAGATGACAATCGGCGTGTCTATCCCGTCCACGGGCGGAAGGACGGGCACGGAGCCGGTGGCCAGAATGACCACGTCGGGGGACTGAGACGTGACCGTGTCTGTGGTCACCTCCTGATTCAGATGACAGTTGACCCCGAATCGTTCGATCTGCCGTTTCTGGAACCGGATCAGATTCAGGAGTTCTTTTTTATACGCGGTAATGCTCCCTAATATGAGCTGGCCCCCGACCTCGGGCTGTCTTTCAAAGAGGTGTACATCATGTCCCCGTCTTGCCGCTACCCAGGCCACATTCAGTCCACCGGGTCCGGCACCGATCACCATGACCTTTTTGCGGATTTTGGCAGGATGAAAGGCCATCTCCTTTTCACGTCCCAGTGCCGGGTTGACCAGGCACTCGACGCGGCCTCTCCTGAAAATGGACTCCATACAGGTGTTGCAGGCGATGCATCGCCGGATATCGTCTAAGCGCCCTTCCTTCGCCTTTTTCGGCATCCTGGGATCTGCCAGGAGCCCCCTGCCGATGCAGACGAGGTCGGCCATCCCCTTTTCAATAATCTCATCGGCAATCAGCGGATCATTGATCCTCCCGACGGTCATGATGGGTACATCCAGCGCCTCTTTGATCTTTCCCGCGAAACCGGACAGGCAGGCCTTTTCCATGAACATCGGCTGGCAGATCCATTCAGGTGTGGCATCGTTTCCAGCAGAGACCTGGACCACGTCGACACCGGCATCGATCAGTATCTTCAAGATCTGGATGCTCTCATCCACGTCGAGACCGTCTTTCACGAACTCCATGGCGCTTATCTTGAAGGAGATGGGGAATTCCTGACCTACGCGGCTTCTGACCTCCCGTACGATCTCCTCGGCAAAGCGGGTCCTTCCCTCGATACTCCCGCCATACTGGTCCGTCCGGATGTTTGAAAACCTCGAGAGAAACTGATTGATCAGATAGCCGTGGGCCCCGTGGATTTCGATCAGTTCAAAACCGGCTCCCACGGCCCGCGTTGCCGCATCCCCGAATTTTTTGACCAAGGCCTCGATCCCATTGAGGGTCAGAGGGTCCACATCCCCCCGGATGGCGGGACACGGGATAGGGGAGGGGGCCACCGGCTTTTGCTTGATGACCTTGGCTGATGTCTGTCGGCCCCCGTGATGAATCTGAAGCGCAGGGACCGCCCCTTCAGCTTTCATGGCCGCAGCGATTTTGGTGAGCCCCTCGACAAAGCGGTCATCGTAAATCCTGGCCTGGTGAGGCGAGACGATCCCTTCCGGTGACACGGCACAGGCCTCAACAATTACCATGGCAGGCCCGCCTGCAGCCCTGAGCCGGTAATGCTCGACGGTTTTATCTGTAATTGAACCGTCATCCTCGATCAGGAAAGAGGCCAGGCCCGGCATGACGATTCTATTCTTGAGCTGGCAACCCTTAATGTCAAAACTGGTAAAAAGGTATTTCACCGGTTTAATTCCTCCGTGGGTAGCGTGACGTTAAGCGACACGTTATAAAAATGTGAGTTCGTTTTGTCAAACAAAAACTCGGGACCCTTTCTTTGACTGACGGGCCTTTAAGGGAGGTGCGAATCGACCTGCTAACACAGGTGAATGAATACGTTCAGCTATTGAGGAGGAATGCCCAACGAATGAATGAGATTTTTTTAATAAATGACAATTTTTTTCTTGACACGGAAAATCGAATGATTCAAAATTAAACCAACTGAGTGCTCAGTCGGGTTTTACTTAAACAGGGTGTTTTTTTGACATGTCCAAAAAAGAGGCCATCATCCGTGCCGCCACGATCCTCTTCTCAAAAAAGGGGTTTGAGAATACCCGCATGTCGGAAATCTCTAAGATGACCGGCGCGGCTGAGGGCACGATTTTTTATCATTTCAGAAATAAGGAAGAGCTTTTCCTGGCCATACTCGAGCAGTTCAGGCTGGACATCATGAACGAGTTTGACCGTTATCTGGGGGAGATGAAGTTCGAAAACGGCATGGAGATGCTGGAAGGGTCGCTCTCCTTCTACCTGTCCCTGGCAGAGACAATGGAAGACCGTTTTCTCCTCTTGCACCGACACGATGCCTATGAGCTTGCAAGGGTCAACGCTGCGTGCAAAGGGAACCTTGAGGCCGTCTATAACGGCCTCGTGAACATCTTTGAAAAGGCTGTTGCCAAGGGGCAGGAGGATGGATCCATGACAACTCTACCCCCGAGGAAGGCCGCACTGATCATCTTTTCCATGGTAGATGGCCTGGCAAGGTTCAATACGTATGAGCTCTATGATGCGGGATCGCTTTATTATGAATTGATTACTGCCTGCCGAAGAATGGTAGGAAATCAAGGTCGTTCCGGAACAGGTGCTGAAGATGCTGATTAGACTATTCCCATTTCTTCCCTGGTTTAAGAATTACAGAATGAGCAGTCTGAGAATCGACGCCCTCTCCGGGCTGACGGTAGCGCTGGTGCTCATACCCCAGTCCATGGCCTATGCGCAATTGGCCGGGCTTCCGGCCTACTACGGCCTCTATGCGTCGTTTCTCCCACCCATGATTGCCGCCCTGTTTGGGTCAAGCCGACAACTGGCTACCGGCCCCGTGGCAGTGGTTTCTTTGATGACAGCGGCCTCTCTTGAACCCCTCGCCACCGCAGGAAGTGAGGGATATATCGCCTATGCTATCGTGCTTGCCCTGATGGTCGGCGTATTCCAGCTCGCCCTGGGTATTTTAAGGCTTGGCCTCGTGGTCAATTTCCTGTCTCACCCGGTGGTCAACGGCTTTACCAACGCGGCCGCCATCATCATCGCCTCGTCACAGCTATCCAAGATGTTTGGGGTCTATGTGGACAATGCCGACCACCACTATGAGACCATTGCCCGGGTGGTGTCCGCGGCCTTTCAGTACACGCATTGGCCCACTTTTTTTATGGGTGCGTTCGCTTTTGCGATCATGTACGGACTGAAGTGGATTTCACCAAGGCTTCCCAACGTGCTTGCCGCCGTGGCAGTCACGAC
>CAZACO010000216.1:0-1857 GCA_964483185.1 uncultured Desulfobacteraceae bacterium | reverse complement strand
TGAAATTCTACAGGGACGGTCATCTCCCGATGGGGGATAAACATGACGGCCGTATTTGGCGCCTCAAGGTAGGGAATCGTCCCCTGTCTGAAGATCGGCTGATCATGACGGGTGGGGGCGCGGTTGTGGGCGAGATTCCGAAGGGGTTACCCTCTTTGACAGTCCCCAAGATCGATTCCAAGGTCGTTTTCCATCTCTTCCCGTATGCCGCCATCATATCACTCCTCGGTTTTATGGAAGCGATTTCCATTGCCAAGGCCATGGCAGCCAAGACAGGTCAACGACTGGACCCGAACCAGGAACTCATCGGCCAGGGTCTGGCCAACATCTGCGGCGCCATGGGGAAGAGCTATCCCACATCCGGGTCTTTTTCACGGTCTGCTGTCAACCTCCAGGCCGGCGCTGTCTCGGGACTCTCCAGTGTGTTCACGAGCGTCGCCGTGGTCATCGTCCTCCTTTTCTTTACGCCGCTCCTTTACTACCTTCCACAGTCGGTTTTGGCCGCCGTTATAATGATGGCGGTCATCGGTCTCATCAATGTCTCCGGATTTGTACACGCCTGGAAGGCCCAGTGGTATGACGGCGCCATCTCCATTATCACCTTTGTGGGCACCCTCGGTTTTGCGCCCCATCTGGACAAGGGGATTATGATCGGAGTGGTACTCTCCCTCCTGGTGTTTCTTTACAAAAACATGCGGCCCAAGGTCGTCTCCCTTTCGAGACACGAGGATGAGGAGCTTCGCTGCGTGACCACACACGGATTGAAGGAATGTCCGTACATTTCCATGGTCCGGTTCGACGGTCCTTTGTTCTTTGCCAACGCGAGCTATCTCGAGGATAAGATAACGGAATTCATGCGTAGCAAGAAAGACCTGAAACAGATTATCATTGTGGCCAATGGTATCAACGATATCGATGCCTCGGGGGAGGAGACACTGTCTTTATTAGTGGACAGGGTCAGAAGTGCGGGCGTTGATATTTCTCTAAGCGGCATGAATGAATCGGTCATGAGTGTATTGGACCGCACCTTTTTCACGGCAAAGATAGGAAAGGATCACCTGTATCCAACAATGGAAAAGGCTATTGAATCCGTCCATGCAGAAGCGCATCGATCAGGCAAGGAGGAGGTCTGCCCGCTTCTTCTTCCCATCTGCCCTTCTGGACAAAGCGTATCTGAAGGGTTCAGGAGTGGTGTAGGTTGAGGCATATGATGGCGGATAGATCGACTCGGCCTCCGGCGCGACACGCATTCTGAATCAATACATAAGAGGGCCAATGAAGGCATGATGGGATTTTAGGAAGGCTTCCAAACACGAAGAACAGAAAAGGGGGCTCAGATGCCAGCAATCAATATATTCAGCGGGGTCTTTTGCAACGAGGAATCCGTTGTCAACGAGTTCGTGGCCAGAACAGGCTGTAAACTGGTGAGGGACGCGGATATTGTCTCTTCAGCGAGCAAAATCTCGGGTATATCCAAAAACAAGATAGAAAGGGCTTTCTCCGCAAGAACGTCGGTATTCAACAAGTTTACCCACGAAAGAGAGCGATCCATCGCCTATATCAAGCTGTCATTGGCACAAATGCTCTCGGGTGAGGAAGAGGACCTCATGATGGCAGGGTTTATCTCCCACTTAATTCCCGAAGCGGTCAGCCATGCGCTCCGGGTCTGCCTTATTGCCGATATGTCTTTCAGGATTCAAACAGCTATTCAGGATCGTGGTTTGAGTGAAAATGATGCGGTGAGGCTTATCCGGAAACGCGACGAAGATGCTGCGGCGTGGGTTCACACCCTGTTGGACGTAAATGACCCCTGGGATGCGTCGCTGTATGATATGCTCCTGCCCACGGACAAGATGA
>CAZACO010000215.1:0-6920 GCA_964483185.1 uncultured Desulfobacteraceae bacterium | reverse complement strand
GAGGATGCCCGTCCGGATCGTCACTTCAGATGTGTGTCTCAAAAACCTGTCCAAAATAGTTAAAATATAGCTACAATGTAAATAAATCTGTTGCCAAATCTTCTTTCTTGCTATATAGATGTGGGTCTCTTAAAAAGACAGAAACATATGGATTTGGAGTAATTCTCTTAGGGGTAACCAGTTATAAAAATTCGTAATTCCCGAATTCCTAAAATCCATATAAAAATTTTTTCTTGCATGGGCACCATAGATGGGTCGCTGAGACTCTTCATCGGTTATCGTATTGAGATGAATGTCGTTTTCATAAATAGTGAGGAGGTAAACTCATGGAATTTGGTTTAAGTGAAGAACTACAGATGCTACGCGACATGGCGCGCGATTTTGCTGCTGAAAAGATTGCGCCATACGCAGATGAATGGGATGAAGCGCATTATTTCCCTTATGAAGAAGTCATCAAGCCTATGGGTGAGTTGGGGTTTTTCGGCACGGTTATCCCTGAGGAATATGGCGGCAATGAAATGGGCTGGCTGGCGGCCATGATCCTCACCGAAGAAATGGCAAAGGCCTCCAGTTCTGTCAGGGTGCAGATCAATATGCAGGCCTTGGGTTGCGCCTTTACCATCTTCAGGTATGGAACGGACGAACTGAAAGAGAAATACGTTCCTAAGTTGGTGAGCGCTGAATATGTGGGAGGTTTTGGCATTACCGAGCCCAATGCCGGCTCCGATGTCATGGCCTTGAAATCCACGGCCCAGGATAAGGGCGATCATTGGCTTTTAAACGGTTCCAAGACCTGGATATCGAACGCCAGTGCTGCAGATGCCATTGTCTACTATGCCTATACGGACAGGGAGGCCAGAGGAAAAGGGCTTTCCGCTTTTGTGGTAGAGACAAAAAACTTCAACGGGGTCACGACCACGGATCTGGACAAGCTCGGCACCCGGTCAACGCCTACCGGGGAAATCTACCTCGAAGATACGAAGGTCCCCAAGGAAAATATACTGGGCAAGCCGGGGGACGGCGCCAAGATCGTCTTTGGTTCGTTGAACCAGTCACGGCTTTCGGCTGCGGCCGGGGGTGTCGGCCTTGCCCAGGCCTGCCTCGACACAGTGACGGCCTACTGCCAGGAAAGGGAGCAGTTTGGCAAATCGATCGGCCAGTTCCAGATGAACCAGGATATGATCGCCCAGGTGGCCTCCGAGGTCGAGGCTGCGCGGTTGATGGTGTATAAGGCTGCATGGCAGAAGGATCAAGGGCAGTTGGGGAACACCCTGGAGGTGGCCCACGCCAAGTACCTGGCAGGCGAAATTGCGGCCAAGGCCACTCAAATGGCCATGAGGATCATGGGCGCTTACGGGTATTCGACGGAATACCCTGTGGCCAGATACTACCGGGACGCCCCCCCCTACTATATGGTGGAGGGTTCTGCCAATATCTGCAAGTGGATTATCGCCTTAGACCAATTAGGCATCAGAAAGGCCAACAGGTAGAAGATTGATGATTGAATGTATCAGCTCAATATTCAGCGGATAAAACCCTTACGGGAAACTCCTCCAAGGAATTCAGGCGTAAGCCTTTTATTTGCCCCCTGGATGTTGAGCGATTACGATTGAATTTTGAGGATTCCGGATTGATTTGGAATAATTTGTTCCCACTCTATTATGAGTATCAAAGAGAACGGAGGAATAGATGAGGCCTTATTTTGAGAAAATGACCCCTTTTGGGAAACCCCTTACGGATAAACAGAAAGAGGATTCCACGCAAAACGTTTTGGAAATTAGGAAAGTGGAGGAACAGGTGGCCGAGGCCGTGGAGGCGGTGAAAAATGCAGGCATCCCGGCAGAGGTCATCAAAAAGAGAGGGCAGTTGACCGTCTGGGAGAGGATCGAATATCTCATCGATCCCGGGACCTGGTGCCCGCTCCATACCCTGTATGACCCGCAGTTCAACGAGGAGGGCACCACCGGCGTTATTGACGGGTTAGCCAAGATCAACGGCAAATGGGCGGTCGTCATAGGATTTGACAACAAGGTGATGGCCGGGGCCTGGATTGCCGGGCAGGCAGACAACCAACTCAGGGTGACGGACATGGCCAAGCGGCTGCACGTCCCCCTGGTGTGGGTCGTCAACTGCAGCGGCGTGAAGCTGCCGGAGCAGCAGGAGGTCTATGCGAACCGGAGGGGAAACGGCACCACCTTTTTTCGTCATGCCGAATTAGAAAAGCTGGGAGTCCCTGTATTGGCTGGAATTTACGGAACAAACCCGGCGGGCGGCGGATATCAGGGAATCAGTCCCACCATCCTTTTGGCACATAAGGACGCCAATATCGCGGTGGGTGGCGGCGGTATCGTCAGCGGGATGAGCCCCAAGGGATTTTTCGATGAAGAGGGGGCAGAGCAGCTTATTGAGGCGACTCGCCATTTCAAGCAGGTTCCGCCCGGGAGCGTTCCGATACACTACAATGAGACAGGTTTTTTCAAAGAGGTCTATGACACCGAACAAGGGGTCCTGGATGCCCTGAAAAAATATATGGAGATGGTCCCGGCCTACCATCCCAACTTTTTCCGGGTCGCCGAGCCCAAGGCGCCGAAATTTCCCGGGGAGGAGATCAACCACATCGTCGCCTTCAACCAGAAAAGGAGCTACAACTTTGACGAAATGCTTGCCCGTATCTTTGATAACAGTGAGCATATGGAATTCAGACCCGATTATGGACCTGAGGTCTATACCGGGCTGGCCAAGATGAATGGATTTCTTGTCGCTTTTATAGGCAACCGCCAGGGTTTCTTAGGGGCAAAATATCCAGAATACGCTCCTTACCCAGGTGTCGGAGGGAAACTCTATCGCCAGGGATTGATCAAGATGAACGAATTTGTCACGCTCTGCGGACGAGACAGGGTCCCTATCGTATGGTTTCAGGATACCTCAGGGATAGATGTAGGAGATATCGCGGAAAAGGCCGAACTACTGGGTCTCGGCCAGTCCCTCATATACTCCATTGAGCAGACCGACGTGCCTCAAATGTGTATTGTCTTGAGAAAGGGAACCGCGGCAGCCCATTACATTATGGGGGGGCCAACCGCCAACAACCATAACGCGTTTACACTGGGAACACCGACCACAGAGATCTACGTGATGCATGGCGAGACAGCGGCCGCGGCCTCATTCGCCAGAAGACTGGTCAAGGAAAAGGACGCAGGACGGCCGCTGGGACCGGTCATCGACAAGATGAACGCCCTTGCAAAGGAGTATCATGACAACTCACGGCCCATATACTGTGCCAACAGGGGGTATGTGGACGAAATCGTCTCCTTCCCCCAGATAAGAAAGTATCTTGAGGCCTTTGCAGGTTGTGCGTACCAGAACCCCGTCTCGATCTGCCCCCATCATCACATGATGATTCCGAGAATTATCAAAGGGTAAGTGGCGTCCAGATCCCCCGGCTGTACCAGAGTCTGGAAAAGGACCTGCCCACAGGGGCTTTTCTCTTTTCCAGGCCCCTGGTGTCCGCTTTGATTTCCTGACGGTTGTAATAGGGGTCCCACGGAAGAAGAAGAGCCCCCTCATCCATCCGAATAAGCCTGGGTATCCTCGCCTCCCCCCACGATCTGGTTTTCATCTCTTTTTTCAAGTCCCCGACACTCGAGTAAAAAAGGAGTTCCTGTATGGTAACTACGGCCGGAGGACTCAAAGGGACCTTTCCTTCAAGATTCCCTCCGAGGGCCTTTTCCGGGGTTATCCAGACGCCATGCGTTGTCTCCCTGTTATCCGGTCGACATTCCTGGCCGTCGGGCATGAAGGCCATAAAGAACCGGGTATCGTATCGCTTCGACCTGGCCTTGGGCGTGATCCAGTGGGACCAGCGCGCCAGTCCTGAAAACGTCAGGGTCCAGGCCCCGGAGAGGACCTGCTCACGAAGCCATGCCCCGGGCAGGCCCCGCGTGGAACGTTGTTCGTGGAGCTGTTCAAGGTTCCCGGCTCCCGTGTTGTTGCCATGGGCGAGGAAGATCCCTGCCTCTTCAAAGGTCTCGCGAATGGCAGCGATCCCGTGGGCCATGGCATCTTCAGTGTTCCGGCCTCCGGTAGGACGATTTTTTACCTGACCGGAATCCGTGTCGATATGTTTTTTCCAAAAATCAAGGTCGATGTCTTCGGAATCCACGGTTCCCCCGGGAAACACATAATTCCCCGGCATGAAATCGCTGCGGCTGCTCCGTTTCATCAGATAGACCTGCACGTGTCCTCCCTGATCACGGATCAGAATCACAGTGGAGGCACGGATCGGCACGGGTGGCGTTACAGTGGGCGGGGTCATGAATCCCATGTTACCACGCCCGGTTGTGGAAGACAAGCGCTGCCCCTCGATTGCAGGGGCTGACACTTGCAATCCAGTCCCGTTTAGATTAGTATATCCAAGTATGTTGATGGAACGATCCAAAGAAAATTACCCACCATTTCCTGGCAATCTTGGGGGGTTGCTCGATGACTGCAAGGAACGCCACCCCGAGAGAAACGGGATCGGCACTCCTATGCAGATGTTTACCTTTGCGGAATATCACGACCGGGTATGTCGGCTGGCCCATGGACTGAGAGCGTTCGGGTTACAACAAAATGACCGGGTGGTTCTTTCCTCCCTTGACCCGGCAGGTTATGCAGCCATCTCATTGGCTGTCTTCCGGATCGGGGCGGTTCTGGTGCCGGTGAACCCGAGAATGGGGCCGTATGAACTTGCCCACATCATTTCTGAAACACGTCCCAGCCTGGTCATCTGCAATCGCATGAAGATGCCAACCTTTTTGAATGCCTTTGATTTGATTCCAGGCCTTACACCCCCGGATCTCATGACGATCGACGAAAAGGCCCCGTCTACCCCGTTTATAGAAGAACTGGACGCATCTGAGGCCTTGCTCCATTGCGAAAAAATGGTGCCTGATGAGACCGCCATGATCGTATATACGGCCGCCATGGACGGGTATCCGTTAGGGGCCAAACTGACACACGGGTCTTTGTTTTACGACAGCGTCGCCTTTGCCCGCAAATCATTCAGGGAAAACGGCGCCGATTCAGAAATTGTATTCTCACTGCTCCCCCTGTTTCATAGCTATGGATTTACCAACGGCTTCTTAGTCGCCCTGACAGGGGGTGTCACCTGTCTCCTGCTGGGAACCTCCATGAGGGGCAGGACCGTTGTCGGCCTTATGGAGAATTACAGGCCTACCCAGATTATCTCGGTACCCGCTATATTTTACGCCCTTGTGAAACCATTATCTGAAAGGCCTGACTCCTGTTCCAGCCTGAGGAATTTGACAAGCGGCGGCATCAAGATTTCGAAGCGGCTCCTGAATGTCTACAAAGAAAGGTTTGGACTCATCATCAGCGAGGGCTATGGCCTGACAGAGGCCTCTCCTGTTGTGACCTGGAACGGCCTGGACAGGCCACCCAAATTCGGAACCGTGGGCCCGCCCCTTTCCTGCTGCCAGGTGAAAATAGTTGACGACAAGGGTCAGAAACTCTCTCCAGGAGAGGTGGGGGAAGTCTTGATTAGAGGTTCAAACCTATTTTCCGGATATCTCAATAGACCGGAGCATACCCGGGAGGCCTTCATGGACGGTTGGTTCAGAACCGGTGATCTTGGCCGTGTCGATGATGAAGACTACCTGACATTGACCGGCCTGAAAAAGGATATGATCAATGTCTTTGGTTTGAAGGCATATCCCAAAGAGATCGAAAGGCTGCTCGGGAATCATCCGGATGTCGCGTCCGCCCGTATCTGGGGAGAATGGCATCAGCGCTACGGTGACATCGTGGCCGGTGAGATCTTCTTGAAACCGGGGCGGATAACGACGGAGAGGGCATTTTTTGACTGGTGCCGGCACCATATTTCACCGTACAAGATCCCCCGGAAAATCCGGATTCATTAAGGCATGCCCGAGAACTTTCAATGGCGTGCTTTTGACTTGGGCCATCGTGCCTCTCCCAGAGTGCCGCGTACACAGAGAAAAACAACAGGAACACCGTGGCCTCTGTGCACTCTGTGAGAGAACAAAAAGAAATGGTGGGTTCAGAAACGGAGTAAGCACCATGGAAAAAGAACAGATCCGAAATAGACTGCTGCGAATACTGGATATAGCGCCGGCTTTCAAGGAAATTGTCCTCTCCACAGACCCGATAGCCGAGAAAAGGAATAGAATAGGGCGTTTCTTGGCCGACATGATTCTGGCCACCTTTTATGACGATCTTGATATCTCTCCACTGGAATGGGTATTGGCCCGCGATGCCATCAGGGCATTCAGGACCATACTGTCTCCCAGGAGCGAAAGGCTTGCAGGTTACAGCTTCCTTCAGTACCTGGATGACCTCGTTCACAATGAAAGCCTGAAAGGGATCGAAAGACCCGCCCCCGGTTTTTTCCCCGAATTGGAACACCTCCTGAAGGGTATCACGGGCAAGACAGGCATTTATGAAGAAAAAATCCCGGCCTTCTTGAAATATGAAGGCCGAAAGGCTGCAAAACTGAGATCCGCCGACCTGTCCAGGATGTCAAGGACGGCGCGACGGTTCTTGGACAAATATCCCTGCGGCCTGGACAAAGAAACCATCCGCAGACGGAGTATCAACAAATCGCGGATATTGGAATATTTCGGCGCCGCAGGATCCGACTGGGACGACTGGAAATGGCACACAAGGCATATCATAAGGAGCGCGAAAACGCTGGGCGACCTTGTTAGACTCACCGATCAGGAATACCGGGCCGTCGCATTTGCGCGGGAACATCGAATCCCGTTTGGCATAACACCCTACTACCTGTCCCTGATGGATTACAACCCCGGTCGCGAAAAGGACTACGCGGTTCGTGCACAGGTGATTCCCCCCTTGAACTATGTGATGAAAATGAAAGAATTGAAGGAGCGGCGTGAACC
>CAZACO010000214.1:0-6930 GCA_964483185.1 uncultured Desulfobacteraceae bacterium | reverse complement strand
TTGATGCATTCGTAAAGAGTCAAAATCTCGCGCAAAGGCGCAAAGCTCGCAAAGTCAACTTTTTAATATTAAAAGATCTTTTCTTGGTGTTCTTGGCGTCTTTGCGAGAAAACATACTTTTTACGGGACCATCAAACGTGAAGGAGGGACGATATCGGGTTTCTTCCAGTTTCCAGTTCCTCAGTCGTCAAATCAAAGGACAAAGGACGCGAGCCCTTATTTTTGCGCGATCCCTAAGGCAAGGGTACTGCACCGTTGATGTATTTAAGGAATTTGTCCATCCCCTTATCGATGCATTGCTCTATCTCACTGATATAATCGTCAGCATAGCCTTCCGGCCAGATCCAGACGCCGGTTTTTTTGTCGATTTCCGGCAGTTTCATCGGATCACCGATGTTCAAATTGGGGTGATCGGGACCAAAGACAAACTCCTTGAGTACAAATACCCGGCCTGATGCCCTTTTGTGCAGGCCGAGTATCTCACCTTTTAAAACGGTGTCCATTGTCAGGATCAAATCCGCCTTCTGGACCATCCTTTTTGTCAATTCCCTGGAACGGTACGAGGAAACATCGATCCCCTTGTCGGCTAAGTACTTAACGGCATAGATGTTGGGGCTCTTTTCAAAGTAGGGGGCCACAAATGTGACCCCCAGATTACTTGCATGCTCAAGATAGGACTTAGGGAAAATGCCTGCCGACCCAATCTCTACCTTGTCCAGAAGTCCGCGATAGCGTGTCTGAAGCCTCTGGTGAAACCGTGTTTCAGCGATGAGACTCCTTTCTCGATTACCGCAACAGACGAATAGGATGTTTTTCTTCCCTTTGGAGTGACGCTGGGCAGGCATGGTCCCCCTCCGAAGATCATTTGATCTTGCCTTCTTCCTTGAGTTTTTCTGTTATCA
Organism: uncultured Desulfobacteraceae bacterium; assembly: GCA_964483185.1. Lineage (GTDB taxonomy): Bacteria > Desulfobacterota > DSM-4660 > Desulfatiglandales > Desulfatiglandaceae > CAZACO01. The sequence goes on along the minus strand of CAZACO010000214.1, from coordinate 6,028 downwards.
TCTTAACCATGCCCTTGTTGTCGATCTTGCCGCTTTCTCCTACCAGGGGCAAGGCATCGAGGACCTCCAGCCTTTCAGGAAGCTTGAACGTGGCAATCTTCTTTGTCTTCAGGAATTCGACCATCTCCTCAAAGGTAAGCATCTCCCCCTCTTTGAGCGTGACAAAGGCACAGGCCCGTTCGCCCATTGTAGGGTCAGGCATCGGAACAATGGCCACATTGGTCACTTTGGGATAGGTGAGGAGGTAGTCTTCAATCTCTCTGGGATAGATGTTTTGTCCGCCACGTATAATAATGTTCTTTTTTCTGCCCATGATTTTCAAGAAACCGTCATCACCGAGAGTCACCAGATCCCCGGGCGTAGCGAACCCCTCCTGATCAAAGGCCTCGGTCATGGTCTTTTCAAGGTCTTTGTAATATCCGATGGAATTGCCCGGCCCCTTGAACCAGAGCGTCCCCACGCCGCCCTCTTCAACCTGTTTCCCGGCGTCGTCCAGAATCTTTATTTCAATGCCCGGGTGCAATCGACCCACGGTCGTGTATCTTTGCTCATCGGTCGCGGTGATGGGTACACCCGAAATAGACCCTGTATCCTGGGTGCCGTAGGTCCCAAGAATGGGGCAGCCAAAGGTCGCTTCAGCCTTCTTTGCCAGCGGGGGAGGGAGGTAACCGCCGGCGGTCTTTATGATACGCAAAGAAGAAAGATTATACTTGTCCACAGGCAACTCAAGCAATCGGGCGAGTTGGGTCGGGACAAGAGCGATGAGGGTCACCCGCTCCTTTTCCATAAATGCAAGGGTTTCCTCCCCTTTGTACTGATATTCCAGCGCAACTTTGGCTCCCGCTACCGGGGCGGTAACATAGGTAGGGGTGCCCCCTGCCGCCCCTGCGAGGGGGGCGATGGCAAGGACACAATCGTCTGGCCCGAGTTGCCAGTTCCGGATATGGGCCTTTGCCGTCCATATGTCCCGGGCAGCAATTCGATGTTCAATGAGTTTGGGAAGCCCGGTGGTCCCTGTTGTGGTTACAAGAAATCCGACCTCTTCTACGGCATCCACCTTTCTAGCGATCAGCTCTATCGGGTCATGTTCCATCTCGTAGGCATGGTCCATGATTTTCTGGAGTGAGACAGCGTCCTGGGGTACGTTTTCTCCTGCGACAATGACATGCTTCAAATTTGGCAGATCCTTTTGAAGATCCTTTGCCATCTCGTAGTGATCAAACTTGCGGTAGACTCTGGGAATCACGATCCCTGCCGCCTCTGTCCGGGTGGCAATATCTATCAGCTCGGTCTGGCGGAACGTCGTCATTTCCGGAATGGCTATCACCCCCGCCTTTTGACAGGCGAGACGCACCAGAACCTGCTCGACGCAGTTGGGCAGCTGCACCATCAGCTTGTCGTCTCTTTTCAGTTTTATGTCATTGATCAGGGCATACGCTATCCTGTCGATTCTTTGTGCTGCCTCTTTCCAGGTCAACCTACTTCCGGTTGAATCGACCAGGGCGACTTTATCCGGCCACTGTCTGGCGTTTCTATCCCAATAATCAGGGAGTATCGTCTTATCCCAGTACCCTTCTTTCAAATTTTTCTCTATCTCTTCTTGGTCATGGCGGACGGGTTTCATGTCCGATTACCTCCTCACGATATGTTGAAAAAGCGATTAATCCTGATCATTGATCATCCGGATCATGATGCAGGCTGCTTCCCTGGCGAACTCCTTGTCGTTAATATGGTAATCAACCTTAACGATCTCAACTCGTGGCTCAAGGGATCTCTCCAATGTTTCAGAGAATGCGCGGCTGGACTCTGGATCAAATAAGACATCCCCTTCCTTATCGGCTTCCGACCATCCCCTTAAAGGGATGAGGATCTTGTTCGCATTGTGGCTCTGGTTCAATTTGGTGGCTACAGTCCGGGCCAAGGTCCTTGATTCATCAGGAGTGAGCCTGATGGCAGATCGAAAGTCGTAGAAGAAAATCTTCCTCTCCTTGTATTTCTCGGGGATACTTCTGCGATCAAATTCAAGGACAGCGGCATCCAGTCCCCCCGGTATCACAAGCCTCGGCGTATCGATTCCTTTCTTGGTTATGAGGCGCTGGGGGCCGATCCCTCCACAGTAGCCACCGAACATCGCATCGGCCAGCTCATGGGTCGCTAAATCCAAGACCCCGTTGAAAAACGAATCCCCCATCATTTCGTCCATGGCCATTCCACCGGTGCCGTTTGCATGAAAAGGGATCACCTCAAAATGATTTTCTTCCAAAACAGACTTAATGTTTTCAGCCGCCCGAGTAATAAAACCATACAGGGATAATGCCACACGGGGCAATTTCTCTCCCTCTTCATTTTCGGCTGACATCATTCCACAAATAGCCCCTGCAGCCTTTGTCAGGATGATGCGCGATATGCTGTTCATCCCCAACATATCGACCACGCTATGCATCATTGTGATATCTTTGGTCCCTATGACCTGAGACATATCCCGAGATGCAACGGTGGATACCATGACTTTGGAAAAACCCAAGGGGAAGACCTTCATGATAGATGTTCCGATGAACGTGCCCGTACCACCGCCGGCAGAGATCATCCCTCCGATTTTGCCCTCACGGTAGAGATCCAGCGCAAGCGCTTTTGCTTTCTCAATGATGGCCTCGATGATGCAGGATCTGTCCGTACCCATTGAGGCGATTAATTTCGATATGGAATAATCCGGCGGGAAGGGAGAGGCGCCTGTGGTTCCAACATCAATCGTAATGGTTGAATATCCATTCGATTCAATGGCCTCTTTTAAAAATTGATGTTCCTTCCCCTTAGAATCCAGGGTCCCAAGAATCGCAACCGCTCTTTTCATTTGATCCCAAGATGTCGCTTGTCTTATCTCTCACGTGTTATATTTCTTTTGTTTTTTTGTCAGGGGGTCCTGTCAGGACCCCCTGTCCACATGATGTGATCGTGGGGCTAATATTCCGTTTTGGTCGGAAAGACGCCGATATCCTCAAACCCAAGTTCTTTCCAGCGACCCAGGACCTGCTTGGTCATGGCCTTGTCCATGAAGATTTCGATCGGCTTTTCTTCCCATTCATAGGGGGTCGTGGCGTCCATGATAATTCTCGACACGATGTCCCTGGCTTTGATGGGGAGGGCGGGATCCAACGGGGTCGAACGGCCGCGGTTGATGATCTGGGTGTCCCTTCGGGGATCGTAGCGTACAGAAAGCGCCCACATGACCCTATCCCAGTCATCTGCCGGGATATCCGCATCCACCACAATGACGCCTTTCAGACCATAGTGCCCGGTAGTGGTTGCGATAACCGCATTTCCCACCTGATTGGAGTGTCCCGGATACATGGTCTTCACCGATACAATCGCCCAGTACCTCCCCGTAGAACTGGCTGGGAGGTAAACACTCTGGATTCCAGGCACCCGCATGGTTTCCAGGTCCGTCCAAAGGGTAGCTGTCCTGTTAAGTGACTGAATCATATGAATATCATTGATAGGCTTCCCCACGGTGGTGGCCCAGAATATCGGGTTGTTGCGATGAAGCACCCTCTTGATATCCAGACACGGTTTAGGCCAGTCTTTCCCCTTGCTGCCGGAATAATATCCGGTATATTCGCCGAAAGGCCCTTCCTCTCTCAGCTTCTTAGGATCGATTTCTCCCTCAAGAATTATTTCTGCATGGGCAGGCAACTTCAACCCGGTCAGGTCGCTTTCGAATATCTCCACCGGCTCACCCCTTAACGCTCCCGATACGTCATATTCGTCGGTTTGAGCCGATACGAGCGTGCTTCCTGTCAGGAAAAGGATGGGGTCACATCCGATCACGGCCGCGGCAGGCATCTTCTTGCCCATGGCCTCATATTGCTTTAACATGAAGTCACCATGTTTGCCCTTGATAATCTGTACGCCCACGGTCTTGTCATCCAGAATCTGCATGCGGTAAGTTCCCAGATTCGTCCAACCCGTCTCCGGGTCCTTGGTGACCAGGTAAGCAGACGTACCTATGAATCGGCCTCCGTCCATCGGATAGAAAAAGGGAGCCGGGAACTTATTGACATTAATGTCGTCCCCCTCGACGATGTTTTCCATGACTGGGGGGTTGGCGATTACTTTCGGCTTAATAAGTTCTTTCGTGGTCAATTTCATCCACTCTCTGGATAACTGGCACATGGAATAATCGGTTGGCTGGCCCAAAATCACCGCCATTTTCTTTGGTGTCGTGCAGGCGCTTATCACGACCGGTATATCAAAACCCTTTACATTTTCAAACAGGAGTACCGGACCCCCGGCCTCTTCGTTGATTTTCGCCGTGTGTGAGAGTTCCAGGTGTACATCCACAGGCGCCTTGATCCTGTGAAGGATCCCTTCTTTCTCGCAAGTTGCAATAAAATCCCTGATATCTTTCATTTGCAATAACCTCCTTCTTTGATAAGAATCCCTATGTTAACTGATAAAACTTCTCCCAATCACTCAACGCCCTGCTTAACCCAAATACCTTTCATGCCTTTTGGTATCAGGGGCACCCCGATCCAGATCTGTGGGTTCTGGAAATAATCTTCGGGAACCATAGCCCCCAACCATTGTTGCCTTGTCTGCTGTGGTAATATGCGTGAACGAGACCGGAGTTAGGTGAAGAATTGATCTGGTTACTGAATGACGCATTTAACAGGCTTTGTCAATTTGATAATTTTTATGGAATCTATAAGTACGGGTTATGAATTAGAGGTCCTTGCTGGAACCGCTTCATCTCATATCGTGAGATGCCGATATCCTTGCAAGGCGGCAGGTGATGACGGTGATGATTTCTGACCCTTCCCGGTTCCGTAAGGCAAGGAGATGCCGTTGCTGCTACATCTTCACAGGGGCTTGGTTTAGGAGGGATGAAACCAGGCTGCTGATGCTCTCAAGGGTGCTCCCTTCCCGGGCCAGATTCTGCAAGATATCAAGGAAGGCTTGAGCAGCTGTTGAGAGGTGTTGGTTCTTTAAATAGGCGATGTTTACATCCGTGAAGATCTGGCAGTCCGTTATCGGAACGGTGACGAGTTTCTTCTCTTCAATATCTTTTGACACCGCAGCCCTTACCAAAAAAGAGATGCCATCTCCACGCAACACGAGCTGTTTTATGAACTCTGTGTTGTTCGTTTCTATCAAAATACTCGGAGCAATACCCTTCTTTGCGAATGTCTCGTTTATAGCCTTGCGTGTTCCGGATCCTTCTTCCTTCATGATGATCGGTTCGTTCGCCAGCTCATTTAAGGTTGTTGATTTTTTCTTGGCAAGACCATGATCCGGAGGGAGCAGAACGACTATCTTCTCCTGGCAGAACGGGACAAAGCAGATCTGGGGGTTGTCTTCGACTTTGGCTACGATGACGATCTCGTTTTGGAAATCAAGGAGGCTGTTCGTCATCTGGAGTGAACTGCCTTCATTCAGATGGATCTTGATGTTGGGGTAAGACTGCCTGAACGTTGATATAAAAAGAGGCATATAGGCCCGCGCGTACGTTTTGGTGGTTCCCAACCTCAAAATACCCTTCTTTAATTCTCTCATGTCCTCGATGACATCTTCTATTTCTTTCTCAAATTCAAAGACTTTTTTGGCGTATTCGTAGAGACTTTTACCCTCATCTGTCAGATAGATCCTTCGCCCCTTTTTTTTGAATAGCCTGAGGTTGCATGAACCCTCAAATGCCTTTACCTGTGCAGTGACAGCGGGTTGAGAGATAAACAGCTTTCCCGCTGCGACAGTACAGTTCTGATACTTGGCGGTGTGGTAGAATATTCTAAGCTGATTAAAGTTGATCATTATCCGTACCTTCCACCATCGTCTGCAAATCTTTTGTTCATCCCGTCCCTGGGACAGCGTGGGTTTTGATCTCTCGGATGGGCTAAAGGGTCAAACGAGAAAGGGTCCCTAACCTTGTCATGCAACTTGGTTCTCACTCAAGAGCAGATCGCTCTTTGAATCCGCCAGAGGCGGACAAGGGTTGTATTCCCCGCCCCTCGGGGCGCTCAATGCTTTTGATGAT
>CAZACO010000213.1:0-6948 GCA_964483185.1 uncultured Desulfobacteraceae bacterium | reverse complement strand
TCATTCACCCTGTGAAATCCCTGAAAGGGGCAGCGAAGCTGCATTTCACAGGGTAAATTTTCTGGATCAACCTTGCCCAGTTTTTTCTGTATTATTTGGATGAATCCGGTTCCAGAATCGAGGGTATCCGTTCATCTCTGTCCCCTTTTTTCCGCTTGCCCCGAGATCCCGCGACACGCGGGACTGTAGTATCCATGATACCTGACTATCTGCAGATCCGAATCGGGTGAGGATAATGAACCACCCCGCCGCAAGCAGCGGGGTATCATCAAAAGCATTGAGCGCCCTAAGGGGCGGGGAATACAACCCTTGTCCGCCTCTGGCGGATTCAAGAGTTGGCCAACTTCCTGGATTGGGAAGAAGAAGGAAAAGGGCTCAAAGGAAAAGCTCCTCGGTTTTAAAATAAAGATGGTGACCCATCCCCGCCATGTGGAGGTTGTAAATCATGTCTTTACACCCACGCCTGATGATATTGCCTTCAGCCTGAAGATGGTGGAGGCTTACAAGGAGGCCGAGATGCAAGGGAAGGGGGCAGCGGTTTTGGATGGAAAGATGATCGACGTGGCCATGTATAAAATGGGGATGGATATGCTCGCAAAGGCAGGTACCATTTTGACGAACTGGATTTTATAATAGCGAAGAAGCGGAAAGACGCCTATGAGTTTCTCAAGATTCCGGAAGATTTTGAATACACGAGACTTTACTAACAAGGAGGTTTTTAAATGGAAACCAATTGTGTAAAATGCAAGATTGTTAAGAAGATCTGCCGTCTACCGGAGGGGGCGGGCCCTAAGTTTTGCCCCACTTTGGGGAAGAAGGATATTGTTGAAAAGTCCTTAGAGGAATACGACAGGCCGGAGATACGGGAATTTGCCAGGCTGTCCTCCATCCAGGAGGGGGAATGCTATGCCAACAGGGACAAAAAACCCTATGTCATCCATCCCACAAAGCCCCGGATCCTGGAGATCATGGAGTTTGCCCAGAAGATGGGCTATAAAAAACTGGGGGTCGCTTTTTGTGGGGGCGTTACCTATGAGGCAGGGATCCTGGTAGATATCCTGGAAAGGAATGATTTTGAGGTAGTGGCGGTCTCCTGTAAGGTTGGGGGTGTTCCAAAAGAGAGGATTGGCCTCAAGGATGAGGAAAAGATCAACATCGGAAATCATGAGTCCATGTGTAACCCCATCGCACAGGCGATGGTCCTAAATGATGCAAAAACGGATTTTAATATCATGCTATGCCTCTGTGTGGGACACGATTCCCTGTTTCTCAAATACGTTGAGGCCCTTACAACCGTGTTGGCCGCAAAGGATAGGGTGACCGGGCATAGCCCCCTCGTTCCACTCTACACGGCAAATTCTTATTACGGAAGACTCAAAAAACTGGAGTTCGGCAGTGACGAAGAACTAAAGGCCCGATTGGTGGCCAAGTGATATTGATGAAGGAATGACCTATAAGTTTGTTGGATAATCAGCTTTAGTGGAGGCTGTTGGAAAATTTCTATATGCAAGGCATCCGAAACCGGGGACCCACCCATCAGGGTGGGGAGTCCAAGCGAAGCGCGGACAAATGCCGAGGAATGAGGCGTACATAGAAGTACGCCACAGTGACGAGGGAAGAAGATAACATAGCGGATGGGGGTTTTCCGACAGCCTCCTAGTGATGAAAAGAGAACAGGGGAGGAGAATTTGGGTTCAACCGTTTCATAGATAGGGGGCTCTGAATGATAAGAGATGCTGAAATCATTTCAACGGACGTATTGGGAAGATACCTGCAAATTTCCTAAAGCGGGATATTCCCATGCCTCCTCTCGGGAATGGCGTCCCGTTTGTCTTTGAGCATCATCAAGGCCTGGATCAATCTCGGCCGGGTGTTTTCCGGAAAGATGATATGATCGATATACCCTAATTCGGCGGCCTTGAATGGGCTGGCAAAATTATCCCGATACTCCTCAACCAGTTTTTCTTTTGTCACATCCGGGTCCTCCGCTTCGGCCAGTTCTTTCCTGAAGATGATATTGGCAGCCCCTTCAGGTCCCATGACAGCGATCTCGGCAGTGGGATAGGCAAAGCTGATATCCCCGTTCAGGTGCTTGGCGGACATGGCGATGTAGGCCCCGCCATATGCCTTCCGGGTGACCACCGTGATCTTGGGGACCGTGGCCTCTGAATAGGCAAAGATGATCTTGGCGCCATGCTTGATGATGCCGTCGTATTCCTGCTGGACACCGGGCAGATATCCGGGGACATCCACAAATGTGATGGTCGGGAGATTAAAGGCGTCACACATCCGAATAAACCGGGCGCATTTCACCGATGCCTTGGTATCCAGACAGCCGGCCAAGAATTTAGGCTGGTTGGCGATGATGCCAACGGACAAACCGTTCAGACGACCGAAGCCCACCACCATGTTTTTTGCAAAGTGCTTCTGCACCTCTAAGAACCGGTTATTATCTAATACCGTTCGAATAATCTCCGTCATGTCATACGGCAGCCTGGGATTGGTCGGCACCACAGTGTTGAGGGATTTTTCTGCCCTGTTCACGTCATCGGTACATCTAACCGCAGGCGCTTTTTCTCTGTAATTCTGAGGTAGATAGGAGAGGATCTCCTTGACCCTGTCAAGGGCTGCCTGGTCCGAGTCCTCGGCAAAGTGGGCAACCCCGCTTTTTGTGTTATGGGCCATGGCACCTCCCAGATCTTCGGGAGAGACCTCCTCGGAGGTAACCGCCTTGATAACCTGCGGGCCGGTAATAAACATGTTACTCGTCTTTTTGACCATGATGGTCAGGTCCGTGAGCGCAGGTGAATAGACCGCGCCCCCAGCGCAGGGGCCCATGATCACGGATATCTGCGGCACCACCCCTGAGCTCCAGACATTTCTCTTGAATATCTCGCCGTAGCCGCCAAGACTCATGACACCTTCCTGGATCCTGGCGCCCCCGGAGTCGTTCAGCCCGATCATCGGCGCACCGTTCTTGAGGGCCAGATCCATGACCTTGCAGACCTTCTCGCCGAATGCGCCGCTCAGAGAACCGCCGAAGACCGTAAAATCCTGGGAAAAGAGAAAGACCAGACGGCCGTTAATGGTCCCGTAGCCGGTCACCACACCATCCCCCGGGATCTTCTTCTTACCCATGCCGAAATCCTGGCAGCGATGGACGACGAATTTATCCAGTTCTTCAAAGCTGCCATCGTCCAGAAGGTAATGGATCCTTTCCCTTGCAGTCATCTTCCCTTTGGCGTGTTGCTGGTCGATGCGCTTCTGGCCGCCGCCCATTTCCGCCTCAAGGTTCCTGCTTTTCAGCTCCTTTATCTTGTCATCAATGTTCATTCAATCATCTCCATTGGTTAGATTATCGGTTGTGATGGTACGAAAATCCTTATCCCCGGGGATCAGGCGGATTTTACGGTTGATTAAATGTGAAAAGGCTGATATTAACTGTAATCCTGAATGCGGCCCTATAATATTTGAAATGCCCTCATTGTCAAGGACAATCCACAACGCTCATTTTGACCTAACATGGCCATGGCGTGGGCTTTTCTCTTATGATTTTTGGCCGAAGATATCCGTGCGTTGAGTCCTGATGTGCCGATTGAGGTTTCTGCTGCTGCCAGTGTCCAGAGTAACCTGTGCTAAAGGCGTAAGGAGTAAGGCGCAAGGCACAAAGACCTCAACGAGCTACAAATATAGTTGGATAGCCTGTTTAACTCACAGACGAAACCACATCCTTTTAACGAAAATGTATTATTCATGCGAAGCTCAGTGAGATGACGACACGCAAAAAAACCATATTGATCTTTCCGGGCCAGGGCTCTCAGTACGTGGGCATGGGAAAAGATCTGTACGAGAGTTTTCAGCTGGTCAGAGATATTTACGATGAGGCCAGCCAGGTATTAGGGTATGATATTTCAGAATTATGTTTTAAAAAACATACGTTCGGGAAGTTCATGCACAAGGCCGATCTGAACAAAACCATCTATACCCAGCCCGCCATAGTGACCATGAGTTATGCATGCTACAGGATCCTCGAAGAAGCATGTAAAGAGCGTGATGTTCACTTGGATGTGTCCCTGTTGGCGGGCCACAGCCTGGGCGAATATACGGCACTGCTGGTTGCTGAGGCCATGGATTTCAAGACGACGCTGTCTCTTGTACACAAAAGGGCAGAGTTGATGACCGAATGGGGAAAGTCGTATCCGGGTGCGGGGTTGATGGCCGTTGTAAACAAGGGGACAGAAATCGACAACGATAGAATATGCGCCATGTGCAAGGATTTCGGGGTCTATATCACCCTCAACAATACCCAGAGTCAGATCGTCGTGGGCGGATCCAAGAAGAGACTGGCGGAAATGGCCGCTGAATTGAAAAAGGAAGGTCTGCGCTCAACCGCGTTAAAGGTGGAAGGGCCGTTTCATACCCCCATCATGAAGCCTGCTGCCGATAAATTTAGAAAAGCATTGGAAAAGTGCGAAATTGAAATTGCCTCAAAACCTGTCATGGCAAATGTGACCACAGAGGCCATCGTTGACCCTATTCATATACGGCAGGAGCTATACAAGCAGATCTTCAATGTCGTCAACTGGCGAGGGACCATCGAACGGATCATCAGCAGGAATGAAAATGTATTTATAGAAGTAGGGCCCAAACAGGTCCTGAGCAATATGATTAAAGAGATTGACCCGTCCGTGCCGAGACTCAGTATGGGAGATGCCGATTCTCTGGAGAACACCGTACGAAAAATGGCAGAACCGCCAGAGGACTGATTCGGTTGCAGCCTTTGTAAGCCTCTCTTCCCGGGTCACATCTCACCCTATCCATCGATTCCGCCACATCTCCCACATCAAAACGGCCCATAGGCGATACTGATGATTGGCCTTAATGTCCAGATGCTCCCGGATCATTTTTTCAACCTGATCGTGGTGAAACAGACCCTCTTTCTTGAGCCGTTCCGCCGAGAGATAATCCAGCAGAAGTTCCTTCAGCTCGCCCCGAAACCAACCGTCAATAGGCATCCCAAACCCCATCTTGGGTCTCTCGAATAATGCTTCCGGCACATAGCGCGCCAGGAGTTTCCTGAGCAGATACTTGCCTTTCCCCTTTCTGTATTTGAGACTGTCCGGGATCTTGGAGGTGAATTCCACCACACGATGATCCAGAAGCGGAACCCGCACCTCCAGGCTGAAAGCCATACTGGCCCGGTCCACCTTGGTGAGCATGGCATCCGGTAGGTAGGTCTTCTGATCTACCCGCATGAGCCGGGACAGCACCGGCCATCCTGTTGTCTCTTCAAATGTCCCTTCATATTGGCTGGGGGCCAGGTCCCGGTCGAGTAGTGACCGCACTTCTGATTCGGACCAGAGGCAGATGGTCATCCGGTAAAGGTCCTCGATGCTCGCAGGGCCCATCAATTTGACTAATTTCTGCCATTTCTCAGCGAAATTGACCACGTTAAAGCGTTGGGGCAGGAGTCCTCGCCAAGGCCCGTAGCACCTTTCCATCCAGGATACCGGGATCTTTTTTAGAACTCGGCCCATAGCACTTCTGAGCCCTGCCGGCGCCCTTTGAAAGGCCGTGGCCATGGCCCGGGCGCTCCAGTAGCGGACATACCCGGCGAACTGCTCGTCGCCCCCGTCCCCTGAAAGGGCAACCGTGACGCGGGTGCGGGCCAACCTGGAGACCAGACATGTTGGAACGGCAGAGGCATCGGCAAAGGGTTCGTCATAGATTTCGGGCAGGCGGGGAATCACCTGGATCGCATCTTCAGGCGTGACATAGAACTCCGTATGGTCGGTGCCCAGATGTGCTGCCATCCTGGAGGCCCAGGGGGCCTCGTCATAACCGGGCTCCCTGAACCCGATGCTGAAGGTGCGAACAGGCCGATGGCTGGCCTTTTGCATCAATGCCACGACAATGGACGAATCGATTCCCCCGCTCAAAAGTGCCCCCAACGGCACATCGCTGATGAGGCGGCAGGACACGGCCTCGCCCAGGACCCGGTCCAGCGCGTCCACCGTATCTGCTTCATTTCCTTTAAAATTCTCCTCACTCGCCCCTTCCTGCGGCAGGGTCCAATATGCACGCGTTTTCAGGTTTTCCCCATCATAGGCCAGATAGTGCCCGGGAAGGAGCTTCCAGGTGTCCCGAAAAATGGTCCTTGGGGCGGGAACGTACTGATAGTGAAGAAAGAGGGGAACCGCGTCAGGGTCTATGTCCTTTGGGAACCCCTTGAATGCCATCAGGGCCTTGAGTTCGGAAGCGAAAAGGAACTCCCCTGCAGCATAATAGTAGTAAAGGGGCTTGATACCGATGCGGTCCCTGGCAAGAAAAAGCGTTCCGATCCCCTTGTCCCACAGGGCGAATGCGAACATCCCGACAAAGCGTGTCAGGCTATCCATTCCCCACTCCATATAGGCCTTGAGGATCACCTCTGTGTCGGTTTCGGTTCGGAAGCGGTGACCAGCCTCTTCCAACGTCCTGCGAACCTCCTGAAAGTTATAGATCTCGCCATTATAAACGATATGCACCCTCCCGTCGTCGGTGGGCATCGGCTGTCGTCCTGCCTGAGACAGATCAATGACCGACAGACGTCTGTGGCCCAGTCCCACCCCGGCCTCCCGGTCAAAAAAAAGGCCCGCATCATCCGGGCCGCGATGGATCAGCTTTGAGGTCGCCTCCGGGAGTGATTCCCTCAAGTGACCCACATCCCGATTCGACTTGAAACCTACGATTCCGCACATTTCTTGTATCCCAGAGCGCACCAATAGGGAGGGCCTTCTCTGAACCTTATTTTCTCTAATCGTGCATCCAGCATCATTTGTTGAATTTCCGCTCGGCTAAAGCGACGCTCCAATCTCGTTCCAAAACGATCAAGGGCATCATTTCGAATTACATAAAATGGAAGATGCCGATAGTAGGCCAGAGGGAATGAATCGATCTTCGCCCCAA